>CANJQZ010000012.1 GCA_947476515.1 Flavobacteriales bacterium | reverse complement strand
TGCATATCCTTTGCGGCGATATAATTACTGTGCGGATCCAAATGATGCAGCATTCCCTGAATAGTCGTTTCGAAAATTTTATTTTTATCAATAGGATCTACATACCGTTGATCTAAAATGTTCAAAATATCCTTAAGTTTTTCAACCTCGGTTTCATTGGATGAGCTAGTGCTCTTTATATTAAAAAAAGAACCTAAAATTAAGCCTAACGCTAAACTTATTGCAATTACTATTGGAAGAATATAATTAGTTTTTTTAACCTCTATTTCAGACATCTTCAATATTCTTTATTTGTGTTACTTCAATTCCTGCATTCTCTAAAAATGAAATCCCAGAAATATCTTTATAAGACTCTATAAAAACAACTCTTTTAATGCCTGCCTGCAAAACTAATTTGCTACAATCTTTACAAGGAGAATGGGTGAGATATAAGGTAGCACCATGACAATTATTGGTAGATTTTGCGACTTTCAATATAGCATTCGCTTCAGCATGTAAAACATACCAATGTGTTTCTCCAATATCATTTTCACAAGAATTATCGAATCCTGCTGGAGTGCCATTATAACCATCTGAAATAATTACTGAGTCTTTCACGATTATTGCCCCAACTTTTTTTCTTTGGCAATATGAAAGCATTGCCCAACTAGTAGCAAGTCTCAAATACGCTTTATCGTAACGGGATAACTTTTTATCAATTTCTAACATAGTCACAAATTTATTGAATTAATCGTGCTTTAAGAACACTTTATGAAAAGAACTTATATCGCTTGAGCGATACCTCCGGATCAAGTGCTTTTCCATCCAATAGATATTCTGCCATTTCTGCTGCTAACCTTGGCGCTAAGAGATATCCTTTTGCTCCCAAACCATTAAAAATATGGAGCTTAGGAAATTGTGGGTGCGTTCCCATGGTGGGGCGTCTGTCCATTGTGGTCGGACGAATACCTATGGGTTGAGAAAGAACTTCAACATCTTTATCACTTATGTATTTTAGTTGATCCAACAAGTGAATTTTTGCTGTTTCAGTGGGGACTAATTCTTCATTATCCCACTCATATGTAGCGCCAATTCTAAACTTTTGTTGGCCAATTGGAAAAACAAAACACTTTAAATGAAGCGACTCGTTTTCTGGAAAAATATCTGACTTTACTTCTAAAGTTTGTCCCTTAGTGGATTTAACCGGGACATTATTAAAGAAAGGACAGCTAGAATTTTTGTAACCCGTACAGAAAATAATATGATCGAAAACTTCATTTTCATAGGTGCCCGACATTGGGTCTAGCTGAGATGGGGTGAATGTTTTAGATTTAAGAAGGCCTAGATTAGAAAAATAGGCGTGATTCTTTAAATAATAATCTTGAGCATGGACAAAAAAACCACTCTTTACCAATCCAGTCCCAAAAGCAGTTTTATACTTTTGCTGCGTTTCACTTTCTAAAAGAGGTGTTAAATGGGTTTGAAAGTCTGGTAATTCCTGCTTTTTTATCCACTCCTCTCTTTCTTGCTCTGAAGGAAATATTCTTCTTATTAAAAGAGGTTCTGCAAGGGTAATATTTAATAAACGCTCCAACGATTTATAATACTCCCAGCTGTATTGTAAAAAATCTGCTGCACGCCACGAAAGGGTCGTTCTTCTAAACACCAGAGGATTAACCATACCAGCTGCTACCCTAGTCGAGTGATTCTCTCCATCATCTATTATTTGTACCGACTGATTTCTTTGAATTAAATGATGCGCAAGAGAGGAGCCTGCTAAGCCTCCGCCAATAATTAAAAATTTCTTTGAATCTACCTGCTCCATTACTTTGTCATTGCAAGTACAAAAATACTAATTTCAAGTGCGGGGTATCGTTTATTAATGATGGAGATCATCGCTTCTAAGGTTGCGCCTGTTGTAACCACATCATCAACTATGACTATGTGTTTATATTGATGCCATTTGTTGTTTAATTTAAATACATTCTGAACATTTAACCTCCGATGAAAAATTGACTTTTTAGTTTGGCTATTGGTGTTTTTAGTTTTCCGAATAAAATTACAATCAACTGGTATCTTTAAGATAGAGGAAATGCCTTTGGCCAATTGCTCACTTTGATTATAACCTCTATTGAATTTTTTTCTAGAATGAATTGGGACAGGGATAAAGGCGTCGATTTTGAGATTTTGATTTTTTTGTAACCAATCCGTTGCCATCCATTTACCTAACTGAATGCATAATTGAGCTTTATACCCATATTTTAATTGATGTAAAATCTTTTGTTCATGTGTGTCTTTTTCAAAATAAAATAAAGCGAAAGTCCTATGAACTTTAACCCTGCCCCAAAATAATTTATCTAAAGTGTTTTCCTGTGTAGAAATATCATAATAAATCATATGAATTTCCATCGTGCAAAACAAACAAATATTATGCTCATTATCTAACAATTCTCTTTCACAGGTTAAGCATAAATTTGGGAAAATAAGGTTTGAAATTTCATGGAGGTAAGACTTAAAATAAGAATATGTTTGATAGAATAAGGGTTTCAAAAAAATGAACAAATGCTTGTTTATAAAGAAAGAAAATTTATTGAATATAGAGACCAAAATCAAATAATTTTAATGGAGTTCTTACCCATAAGAAATAATAGTTAATGAAGTGCTAAAAAGTTATCAAAATTGTAATTTTTTTAGTGTGAATATCTTTTGTTTCAATGTTGAAAAGGGCGGCATCGTTTACTGCAAATAGGTTTGCGAAAAGTGATGTTAATAAGAGTAAAAAATTGTTAATTTCTTTACTTGTTTTTGGGTTTAATTATGATAAAATTTGTAAGCCTCAAACAAACGAAGTTTTTCCAAATTAATTGGAATGAATTCACACAAAAAAGGAGGAAACAATTCTTTTTTAAGAAAAAATAAAATAACACTTCCGAATGGTAGTGTGAAAATATAATTTAAATAAATAATAAAAATGGCAGACCATAACGAACCCATCTTAGTATCGAATAACAATCGTTTTGTATTGTTTCCAATACAACATGACGACATTTGGGCTTTTTATAAAAAAGCAGAGGCAAGTTTTTGGACTGCTGAAGAAATTGATTTATCTCCAGACTTGATAGATTGGGAGCACAAATTAAATGATAATGAGCGTCATTTTATCAAGCATGTTCTAGCCTTTTTTGCAGCATCAGATGGTATTGTAAATGAAAATTTAGCGGAGAATTTCTTATCTGAAGTACAATATACTGAGGCTAAATTTTTCTACGGGTTTCAGGTAGCAGCAGAAAATATTCACTCTGAAACATATTCTTTACTGATAGACACCTACATTAAAGATACAGCTGATAAAGCGCATTTGTTTAATGCGATTGACACTTTAGATTGCGTTCGCAAAAAAGCAGAGTGGGCATTAAAATGGATTGAAAAAGGAACATTTGCTGAGCGCTTAGTTGCTTTCGCTGCGGTGGAGGGAATATTTTTCTCAGGGTCTTTTTGCTCTATTTTTTGGTTGAAAAAGCGTGGTTTAATGCCTGGGCTTTCTTTCTCCAATGAATTGATTTCAAGAGATGAGGGTTTGCATTGTGACTTTGCTTGTTTGTTGTATACCAAACACCTTGTTAATCAATTGCCAAAAGAAAGAGTGATGGAAATTATTATGGATGCGGTATTGATTGAAAAAGATTTTGTTACTGATGCTTTACCTGTGAAGCTTATTGGAATGAATAGTGATTTAATGAGTCAATATATTGAGTTTGTTGCCGATCGTTTATTACTGGAATTAGGAAATGATAAAGTGTATAATGCTACCAATCCTTTTGACTTTATGGAAATGATTTCGCTTCAAGGAAAATCTAACTTTTTTGAAAAACGAGTTGGAGAATACCAAAAAGCAGGTGTTATGGCAGGAAAAGATACACAAACATTTAGTTTGAACGAAGAATTTTAAATAGAATTAGAAAAAAAGAATGCATATGTATGTAGTTAAAAGAGACGGAAAGAAAGAGCCAGTAAAATTTGATAAAATCACTGCTCGAATTATTAAAATGTGTTACGGTTTAGATCCCTTGGTGTCTCCGGAGGCTGTTGCAATGAAAGTTATAGAAGGGATTTATGATGGCGTATCTACATCTGATTTAGATAATTTAGCGGCTGAAGTTGCTGCTGCTAAAACAATTGATCATCCAGATTATGCCTTGCTTGCATCACGGATTGCAGTATCTAACTTACACAAAGAAACCAAAAAGACTTTCTCTGATGTAATGCATGACTTGTACACTTATGTAGATCCAAAAACCAATTTGCCTGCAGCTTTGTTATCCAAAGATGTTTATGATATCGTAATGGACAATAAAGAAGCCTTGGATTCAAGTATTATTTATGATCGTGATTTTAGATATGATTATTTTGGGTTTAAAACATTGACGCGTTCTTACCTGATGAAATTAAACGATAAGATAGCAGAGCGTCCTCAACAAATGTTGATGCGTGTTTCTTTGGGGATCCATAAAAACGATATTAAATCTGCAATTATCACCTATAACTTAATGTCTGAAGGCTGGTTTACTCATGCTACTCCTACATTATTTAATTCAGGTACTCCTAAACCTCAAATGTCTTCATGTTTCTTATTAACCATGAAAGAAGATAGCATCAGCGGTATTTATGATACATTGAAGTCTTGTGCTCAGATTTCTCAATCTGCTGGTGGAATAGGATTGGCTATTCATGATATTAGAGCAACCGGTTCTTATATTAAAGGAACGAACGGAGCATCCAATGGTATCGTACCTATGTTGCGTGTATTCAATGACACCGCTAGATATGTTGACCAAGGAGGAGGAAAAAGAAAAGGGTCTTTCGCTATTTATATAGAGCCTTGGCATGCTGATGTCTTTGACTTCTTAGACTTGAAAAAAAATCACGGAAAGGAAGAACAAAGAGCAAGAGATTTATTCTTTGCACTTTGGATTCCAGATTTATTCATGAAACGCGTAAAAGAAAATGGAGAATGGACTTTAATGTGTCCGCACGAATGTCCAGGACTTTCTGATACACATAGTGAAGAATTTGAAGCGCTTTATACGAAATACGAAAAGGCAGGTAAAGGAAGGAAAACCATAAAAGCACAAGATTTATGGTTCAAAATTCTAGAGTCTCAAATTGAAACTGGAACACCATATATGTTGTACAAAGATGCAGCCAACGCTAAGTCCAATCAGCAAAATTTAGGTACTATCAAATCATCTAACCTTTGTACAGAAATTATAGAATATACAGCACCAGATGAAATTGCTGTATGTAATTTAGCTTCTTTAGCATTGCCTAAATATATTAACGAAAAAGGTGAGTTTGATCACAACAAGTTATTTGAAGTTACCTATCAAGCTACCGTTAATTTGAATAGAATTATCGATGAAAACTTCTACCCTGTGGAAGAGGCAAGAAAATCAAATATGCGTCACCGTCCAATTGGATTGGGAGTGCAAGGATTGGCTGATGCTTTCATATTAATGGGTTATCCTTTCGAATCTGAGGAAGCTAGAGCTTTAAATAGAGAAATTTTTGAAACTATTTATTTTGCAGCTATGACCGCTTCCAAAGATCAGGCTTGTGAATTTGGTCCTTATGAAACATATGCAGGTTCACCAACATCACAGGGTGTATTTCAATATGACATGTGGGGAGTTACTCCAAGTTCTCGTTGGGAATGGGATGTTTTAAAAGAAGAAGTTAAAAAACATGGTGTAAGAAATTCATTATTACTTGCTCCAATGCCTACAGCATCAACTGCTCAAATCTTAGGAAATAATGAGTGTTTCGAACCTTATACTTCCAATATTTATACGCGTCGTGTATTGTCTGGAGAATTTATTATTGTAAATAAGCATTTGTTGAAAGACTTGGTAAAAAGAGGTTTGTGGGATAAAGAAATGCGTCATAAAATCATGACTGCAAATGGTTCCATTCAAAGTATCAAAGAAATTCCTCAAGATGTGAAGGATTTATACAAAACAGCTTGGGAAATTTCTCAAAAAGCAATTATTGAACTTGCTGCTGATAGAGGAGCTTATATTTGTCAAAGTCAGTCACTTAATATCTTCATGGAAAATGCCAATTTTGGTAAATTAACCTCTATGCATTTCTATGGTTGGGAAAAAGGATTGAAAACAGGTATGTACTACCTTAGAACAAAAGCTGCGACTGATGCTATCAAATTTACAGTAGATAAAGTGATGGAAGAAGAGCCAAATGTTAGCTTAATTGAGCCAACTGCTGCTGAAATAGAAGCGGCGGCGCTTGCCTGTTCTTTAGAGAATCCTGATTCTTGTGAAATGTGTTCTGGATAGAATTATTTTCTGTCGAGCTGCTCAAAATGTTTATAAAATCTATACAAACACCCTTCCCCTTGGTGGAGGGTGTTTTCGAATGTAGTCTCAGGGTCTAGGTCAGAAGAAGTGATCATCTTTGAATCAAAATTTGAAAGATAACTACCCATGGGATTTACATATCCATATCCTCGAATCGTTGCATGAAATGCAAACTCCTTTACATTCGGACTCATTAAATCTTTACTAAAAATAAACTTGCTATTGTCCAAGCCTAATTGCTTCAATAAGGTGGCGGCAATATCGCCTTGAGAGCCTATATTACGCATTACTTTGCCTTTATAAGCTTTCGCTATTGGCTCACCGAAGAACAGAAGTGGGATGTTAAAAAACTTGGTGTCATAAGGCGTAGTAGCAATCGGGGTAGCGTGACCATGGTCGGAAATAATTACAAAAATGGTATTCTTATACCAACTTTTTGTTTTGCATTTTTTTATAAAATCACCCAAACATTTATCTGCATAAACCATTGAGTTTAAATAATCCATTTCCTCACCTGTAAATTTCTTTTTACCTGATTGAGGATAATCATATGGGGAGTGCGTACTGCCCGTGAAAGCACAATGTAAAAAAGGATGGTTGGCAGATTTATCAATTTTTTTAAGTAGAAATGCATACAGGTCTTTGTCGTAATAATTCAATTTGCCTCTTTTTAAACCTGTAGGAAAATCATTTTCATCGGCCAGTTCGTCAAATTCATGCTCCATTAAAAAACCTTTTATATTTCCATATTTCAAGTCTCCACTAAAAAGATAATGGGTGCTATAACCTAGTTTTTTGAGCACTTGATTAATGGTGGGTAATTTTCGATGTTTATCTGGAAATAAGGAAATTGCATTTTCAGGTATACTAGGGTAGCCAGCAAAAATGGAAGTGTTTCCAATTTCTGATGTAGTATTGGTCGCATAAATATTAGAAAACAAAACACCGGATTTACTCAGTTGATCAAAATTAGGGGTGGCTGTCTTCTGGCCAGGGTTAATTGACCCCATTACATTTGCTGACCATCCTTCCATAATTAAAAAAACAATGTTGGGTTTCTTAGCGGTTATAAATTGTTGGTCATGATCTCTTTTAAATAAAAATAAAGAATCCATTAATGCCTTATTTTCTTTTTCTACTACTTGGGGAATATGTTGTGCTAAATCACTTTTATTGTAAACAACAAAACTATTACCAAAAAAATAAGCGGAATTAACAGAAATATCATTGAGTACTTGGTCTGAAGAATAATAAGAGGCATCAATATTTATGGGAATTTGCTGCCATCCTCCGCGAGCAAAAAGAAAAAACACACACAAACTTCCCAGGGCTATTCCTGCTGGCTTAAATATGCGCTGAACTTTGGATTTATTATCTTCAAGATTTATTAGAGATAAAAATTTGAACTTATACGCTAAATAGGTTCCAATTGTCAATTCAAACAATAAAACTCCGAAAAACAAAAATGCAGCACTATATTCTGCTGTTCTAAATACTTCGTCAGGAGTTGAAAGATGCATAAAAACCCTTGAGGTTAACTTATGTCCCCACTCATAATATGCTACAAGTTCTCCGCTATGAACCAGACAAATTAGCAAGAATTCAGAATAAAACACAAGATATACTAATCCTTGAGTAATTTTCGAGGGAAAATAATTGGAAAGTAGTTTCGCAAGTACAAAGAGGGCCATTAAATAACCTGCAGTAGATAAATCAACGCGAAGCGAATGCGTGAAAACACCCAATATTTCGGATAATTCAGATTGTTTGGCTATTTCATTGTAATGAAACAAAAAGAAAATAATTCTTTGAATATCAAAAAATAGGAGCCAAAAAAGCAAAAGAAAAACGATTGATTTAAATAAGGTTGTTGAATGCTTCATGATGTAAAATTAAATAAACATTTAGATAACTTTAAATTAACAATACACTAAGGCTTTTTTTCCTGCTAAATGACAATAAAATGCAGTAATTTTGTACTCAATTTTATTTTTTAAATGGGAACTATTAAAACGATCAAAAGCGCATTAATTTCAGTATTCAATAAAGAAGGACTCGAAAGTGTTGTTAGAGAATTACACAAGAATAATGTGCTCTTATATTCAACAGGGGGAACGCTCAAGTTTATCCAATCATTAGGTATTGAAGTCACGGCAGTTGAGTCTTTAACCAGCTATCCGGAAATTTTAGGCGGAAGAGTTAAGACTTTACACCCTGCAATTTTTGGTGGTATTTTGTACCGGCGTAATTTACAGGAGGATGTAGATACCATAGCGAAATTTAATGTCCCATCAATAGACTTGGTGATTGTAGATTTATATCCTTTTGAAGAAACACTTGCTCAACAAGCTGAGGAACAAGAAATAATCGAAAAAATTGACATTGGAGGGATTTCATTAATTCGCGCTGCTGCCAAAAACTATGAAGATGTTGTGATTGTTCCAAGTATTGACCTCTACGGAGCATTTCTTGATCTATACAAAGAAAATCAGGGCTTAAGTTTAGCGGATAGAAAATGGTTTGCTGGACAAGCTTTTCAAGTGTCATCGCATTATGATACGATGATCTACAAGTATTTTAATACGGAGCCATTTGATGCTTTTAAACAGAGCGTATCTGCCAAATCTATACTTCGTTATGGCGAAAATCCGCACCAAAAAGCAGTTTTCTTCGGTGATTTAGAAGCTATTTTTGATAAACTTAACGGAAAAGAATTATCCTTTAATAATTTATTAGATGTTGACGCTGCAGTAAATTTAATGCTTGAATTTAAATCCGAAAGGCCTACTTTTTGTATTTTAAAACACAATAATGCGTGTGGATTGGCTACGGCAAGTACGATATCTGAAGCTTATGACATTGCATTAGCATCAGATCCTGTTAGTGCCTTCGGTGGAGTCTTAATTTCAAATACAAGTATCAATTTAGACCTTGCTGGTAAATTAAACGATTTATTTTTTGAAGTGCTTATTGCCCCGGCATATGACGAAGATGCGCTTGAATTACTGAAATCTAAAAAAAATAGAATCTTATTAATTCAAAAATTATTTGATTTTCCAAAAGTTCAGTTCAGAACGGCCCTCAATGGTTTATTGCAACAAGAAAGGGACGAAAAAACAGTAACAGCAGCTGATTTAGAAGTTAAAACTGTTTTAGAGCCTACCGAGAAAGAAATCCAAGATCTTCTTTTTGCAAATAAAATTGTAAAGCACACCAAATCAAATACCATTGTTTTAGTAAAAGACTCCTGTCTTTTAGCAAGTGGTACTGGACAAACTTCAAGAGTAGATGCCTTGCAACAAGCTATTCATAAAGCAAAAACTTTTGGATTTGACTTAAATGGGGCAGTGATGGCAAGTGACGCATTTTTCCCTTTTCCTGATTGTGTTGAAATCGCATATAATGAGGGGATTAGAGCCGTCATTCATCCAGGCGGTTCCATTAAGGACTCCTTATCTATCGATTTTTGTAATTCTCATGAAATGAAAATGGTATTTACAGGATTTCGACACTTTAAACACTAAATTTGTAATGAAAAACGAAACTTTTTTTTTGTTTTAGGGTAACAATAATTTACACAACCATATATCAACATACAAAATGGGATTATTTAGTTTTTTAACGCAAGAAATCGCAATTGACCTCGGTACGGCCAACACGCTAATTATTTGGAATGACAAGGTTGTTGTTGACGAACCATCAATTGTCGCAAAAGATATATCAACAGGTAAAATTGTTGCTATTGGTAAGAAAGCCCAACAGATGCATGGAAAGACACATAAACTTATCGAAACCATACGCCCTTTGAAAGATGGTGTAATCGCCGATTTCCAAAGTGCTGAACAAATGATTCGTGGGATGATCAAAATGATTAACCCAGGAAGAAGCCTTTTCAATCCAACTTTAAGAATGGTTATTTGTATTCCTTCAGGTATTACCGAAGTTGAAAAAAGAGCTGTTCGAGATTCAGCAGAACATGCAGGTGGAAAAGAAGTTTATTTAATTCATGAACCAATGGCCGCAGCAATCGGAATTGGAATTGATGTAGAAGAGCCAATGGGAAATATGATAATTGATATAGGTGGTGGAACTTCAGAAATTGCCGTTATTGCGCTTGGAGGGATTGTTTGTGATAAATCAATACGAATTGCGGGGGATGATTTCACAAGTGACATCGAGGATTACATGAGAAAACAACATAATATTTTAGTCGGAGAGAGAACTGCTGAACAAATTAAAATTGAAGTTGGTTCCGCTTTAACAGAATTAGAAACCCCACCTGAGCCATTTGCAGTAAGGGGGCGTGATTTAATGACGGGTATACCAAAAGAAATAATGGTTACATATGATGAGGTTGCAAGAGCATTAGACAAAACGATTTCTAAAATTGAAGAAGCAATATTAAGTGCTTTGGAAATGACTCCACCCGAACTTTCGGCAGATATTTTTAAAACTGGAATATACCTAGCAGGTGGTGGTTCCATGTTAAGAGGTTTAGATAAACGAATTTCTGCTAAAACCAAACTTCCTGTTCACATTGCAGAAGATCCTTTACGCGCAGTTGCCCGTGGAACAAGTATTGCTCTAAAAAATATAGACCGTTATCAATTCTTGATGAAAGCCTAAGAATAGTTTTTTAGGTAAAACACATTAATTGCTTGGACTTTTTTATTTTTGTACATGCAAAACCTCATCGCCTTTTTAAGGCGTTTTCGTGTCTTTCTATTTTTTGCGACTTTGCAAGTAATTTGCCTATTAACTTATGTGCAATATTTGAGTTTTCCTAAAAGTCAATTTTTTACAAGCGCCTCAAGTATCGGTGGTGAATTTTACTCCTTTAAATATTCTGTAGCGCAACATTTTGAATTAGAAAACTCTAATTTAAAACTGCAAAAAGAAAATATTTATCTTAGAAAAAGATTAACTAAAAATTTATATCAAGTCGATCGAAATCTTTTTAAAATTAAGGATACGAGTTTTGAGCAGCAATATAATTATATCCCTGCCTCTGTAATTAACTCAACAACAGGTAAAATGAATAATTATTTTACTATAAATATTGGGAAAATGCAAGGTGTAAAGCGCGGAATGGGGGTATTTTCTTCTGATGGTGTAGTGGGAATAATACACAACACAAGTAAACATTACTCAGTTGTAAAATCAGTTCTAACACAAGATATAAATATAGATGTGCTTATTCAACCTATTGGGCTGTATGGATTTTTGAAGTGGAATGGAAAAGATCCTACAAGGGGAACGATTTCAGGTATTTCAAATGACCTTAGAATTAAAAAATGGTCTAAAGTATATACTAGGGGAGGATCTGGTATATTTCCCAAGGGAATTCTTGTTGGACGCGTAGAAAAATTAGCACCTGTAGAAGGAAAGCCACTGTGGGATGTTGTAATAAAATTTAGCCAAGATTTTAGAAGTATTGACCGCGTTTATGTAATAAAAAACCTATTAATCGAAGAGCAGAAGGCGCTAGAATTAGATGTTCCTGAAGATGAAGACAAGCCATTGATATGAAGATAATTGGACAACAAATTTTTCGTTTTGCACTTTTTGTATTATTACAAGTTTTTATTTTTAATCAAATAGAAATTGGTTTAGGAATCACGCTGTTACTATGTCCATTATATATAATGTTGCTGCCTTTTGACACGAATGTATTCGTTTTAATGGTATTGGCATTCTTTATGGGAATTAGTGTTGATATCTTGTCAGACACTTATGGTTTACATGCTTCATCTTTATTGCTTTTTGCCTACTTTCGACCTATAATTTTCAATGTTTTTGGTCCAAGAGAAGGCTACGATGTCCTTAAATCGCCAACAATTTTCGATATGGGGCAAACTTGGTTTTTATATGCTTTTGGTTCCCTTCTATTAATTTATTTATCTTGGTTTTTCATAGTTGAAATTTTTAGTTTCAATAAAATTGGGTACCTCCTTCAAAAGATATTTCTTTCATTAATTATTACCTATTTAATAAGCTTGCTTTTACAGGTTTTCTTAATTAGAAAGACCAAAAAATCATGAATCTAGAAAATAGAAAATATGTAATTATTGCTTTTATCTTATTAGTAGGATTTATATATACTTCCCGTTTATTTTATATGCAAGTTGTCGATGACACTTGGGTTTTGAGAGCACAGGAGATTGCAGAAAAAAGAAAAGAAATTATTCCACCAAGAGGTGTGATGTTTGACCGAAAAGGTAGAAAAATAGTTTCTAATAAAACCTATTACAACCTCATGATGACGGAGGAGAAAATTACACATTTAGACACAGTGGCTTTCGCAAAATTAATAGGCTGGACGCCAATAATGGTTAGAGAGCGGTTTAAAGAAATTGTAAAGGGGGAAGGTGTTTATTACAATAAAAGCTCAGGAAGGCACACTTCTAACTATCAAAAAATGAGGGCTTACCCCTTTTTAAAAGAATTGACTTTAGATGAAATCACAAAAATATTAGTACATATTGCTAATTTTCCTGGGTTTAAGGAAGAGGTAACGAGTATGCGGACCTATCCATATGCTAATGGCGCTAATATTTTGGGTTATCTTAATGAAGCAAACAGAGAGGATATTGAATCCAAAGAAATAAATGCCGATCACTTTTATAGGCCAGGTTCCAATATTGGAAGATCGGGAATAGAGCGCTTTTATGAAAAAGAACTCCGAGGTCGAAAAGGAATAAGATATGTAGTTACCTCAGCCATGAATAATGCTATTGAAAGTTATGCAAATGGTAAATATGATACTGTAGCCAAACAAGCTATTCCACTTAAATTAGGAATGGATATTGTGATGCAGGCCTATGGAGAAAAATTAATGAAGGGTAAAAAGGGTTGTATTGTAGCTATTGAGCCCGCAACTGGTGAAATAATTACGATGGTTTCATCTCCTTCATACGATCCTAATTTATTGGTTGGGAGAAGAAATATTAGCCTAAACTATCCGAAATTAGCGAGAGATAAAGATATTCCATTATTTCCGCGCCCTCTTCAAGCCGAATACCCTCCAGGATCCATATTCAAGTTAGTTCAGTCTTTGATTGGTATGCAAGAAGGTGTTGTTAGTGAAAATGCTGGATTTGCCTGTATTAAGAGTATGGTAGGGTGTCATAATCACCCGAATGCAACTTGCATTGCCGAAGCGGTACAATACTCCTGTAATCCCTATTTCTATCAATTGGTTAGGAAAGTAATACAACAAAAAGTACGAAAGAATTTATATGCTGATGCTGAATATGGATTAAATAAATGGCATCGCTATATGAGTAGTTTTGGATTAGGGAAAGAACTTGAAGTTGATATTACAGGACAAAATGGGGGGTTAATACCAAACTCTAAATATTATGATAAATGGTATGGTCATCATCAATGGGGATTTTCAACTATAAGATCTATTTCAATTGGCCAAGGAGAAATTAAATTAACCCCATTACAAATGGCAAATATAGCTGTTATAATCGCTAATAAAGGGTGGTACTATTCGCCTCATTTTGTTAAATCTATCGGTAAAAAAGGTCCTAAAGCTAACTTTAGAAAAAAACATAAAACCTTGGTGGAAAGTAAGTATTTTGCGCCAGTTATTGAAGGTATGCGTCGGGTTGTGAACGAAAGTGGGGGAACAGCGAAATCTGCCAGACTTGAAGATATTATCATTTGTGGTAAAACGGGAACTGTTCAAAATCCACATGGACAAGACCATTCGGTTTTCATAGCTTTCGCTCCTCGCGATAATCCAAAAATTGCGATTGCTGTTTTTGTTGAAAATGCTGGGGCAGGGGGCGCTGTTGCTGCTCCAATTGCGAGTTTAATGATCGAAAAATATTTGAAAGGAAAGGTAACAAAAGAGAAAGAATCAAGGCTAAATAAAGCTGAAGAACCTAATATTATTCACTGATGAGAAAAAATGATGCGCTTCTTTCACATTTAGATTGGCCGCTATTTATTGCGTTTTTTTCTTTATTAATTTTTGGGATGGCAACTGTTTATTCTGTTGCTTTTAATGAAGAGCATCCTAATATTTTTGCCTTTAGTGAAAAATATGGAAAGCAAATGTTATGGCTTGGCGTTTCTTTGTTTTTAGGATTGCTTATCTTTTTAATTGATGTGGATATCTATAGAAAATTTGCGGTTCCCATCTATATTTTTACCTTGTCATTATTGGTTATCGTATTATTTATGCCCCCTATAAATGGTGCAAGAGCGTGGATTGGTATTGGAAGTATGGGTATTCAACCTGCTGAATTTGCAAAAATATCAACCGCCCTACTTTTATCAAAATACATTAGTGGTTTAATGATAAAACATCAAACGATCAATACGGTGTTGACTGGCGTTGGGATATTAATGGCCCCAGCACTTCTAGTTGCTCTACAGCCGGATGCTGGGACACTTGTTGTTTTTAGTTCCTTTCTATTTGTAATGTATAGAGAAGGTATGACTTTTGACCCTATAATTTTAAAATTCGTCAATAGAATCCCAGGTATTAATCTAAAAAGCACCTGGGTTGGAAATCATTTTATTCCTTTATTATTTATTGTTGTGGTTTTAGCGGTACTCACGCTGATTATTGGGGAGGTAGAATTTAGTTTTGGATTCTTACCCGGGATTATCATTAAAGGAAGTACAGGAATTATTATTACCCTAGCATTTCTAGCTTTACTAGCTTACATCTATATAAGAAGATTTGGAACAAAAAGAGATCGTTCTAGTCTTACTTTTATCATAATTTTTGGCTTTATATTTATGACTTCCCTAAGTTCGAGTGTAAGTTTTGTGTTTAGTAAATTAGCAAGACACCAAAAAGATCGAATTGAAATGGTTTTGGGGTTAAAAGAAGACCCTAATGGGAAAGATTATAATCGAAATAGAGCTATGGCTGCAGTGGGTTCTGGCGGCGCCTTTGGAAAAGGATATAAGCAAGCTTCCGTTTCTAGTGTCGAAAGTAATCATGTTCCTGAAAGTGAAACTGATTTTATTTTTTGTCCTTTTGCTGAAGAGTGGGGGTTTTTTGGAAGTGTATTCTTGGTATTTATCTATTTGTTTATGTTGATGCGAATTGTTTTTATAGCAGAAAGACAACGCTCGTCTTTTAATAGAATTTATGCCTACTGTGTTGCTATGATTTTATTTTATCACTTTGCAATAAATGTTGGGATGAATATCGGTTTTGTACCAGTAATTGGTATTCCACTGCCCTTCTTTAGCTACGGTGGTTCATCAATTATGTCTTTTTGTATTATGATGTTTTTACTTTTGAAATTAGATAGTCAAAGGAAAGATGTATTGAGATAATGTTTAATATGTACTTTTAAAAAAAGATAAGATGAACGCTTCACTTCCAGAAGAAACAAGAAAAAAATATACTAAAATATTTTGGGGCTTTGCCTTGTTCCCATTTGTGTTTGTTGTGGGATTGCTTTTTCTACAGTCAGAAGATGATCTTCCTCCTGTTTCAATGTTAGATAATCCCCCAGAATTACAAGCCTCCTTGATATTTGGACAAGATGGCGATACCCTGGGTCGCTATTGGCAAGTAAATCGTACAAGTGCAGATTTTAAAAATATTTCATCTTTTGTTTTTGATGCTTTAATTTCCACGGAGGATGAAAGATTTTTGGAGCATTCTGGTGTAGACTTTCGTTCGATTGCAAGATCCTTTTCTTCGTTTGGTAGAGCTGGTGGTGCATCAACCATTCCACAGCAGCTAGCCAAATTACTTTTTACATTACAACAAAGGCAAAAAGAAGAAATTGCAAGAGCAAGGGGAGAAGAAATTGTAGGGGGAAATTTTGCGATTTTTGGGAAATTTCGTCGATTAAACGAGAAGGCTAGGGAAAATATTATTGCAACTCGTTTAGAGGCAAGATATACAAAAGATGAAATTATTACCATGTATCTTAATCAATTCGATTTTTTATATAATGCAGTCGGAATTGAAAATGCAGCAAAAGTATATTTCAATAAATCACCAAAGGCTTTGTCTAAAGTGGAGGCGGCAACACTAATTGGAATGTGTAAAAATCCTGGACTATACAATCCCTATTCTTTTAAAATAAAAAATTATAGGCGGTTTATTGCCGTAGATGAAGGAATTAGTCCTGCTGAAGTTAGTAAAGAACAAATAATTGAAGCAAGAGAAAGGGATTCTTTAAGGGCTATTAAAAGAAGAAATCAAGTTCTTTATCAATGGATGAAAAATAGTAAGGATGGGAATGACGCCATTAAAAATCAAATAACTAGAGAAGAATTTAATATACTCTCTCAAGAACCACTTGCGGTAAATTATCAATCTGTTGATCATAAAATAGGCCCTGGAGCTTATTTTAAAGAGGCTTTACGAACAGAAGTAAGCGCTATTCTATTATCCAAAAAAGAAGATGGTAGTTTTCAATATGTAAGAGAAGATGGGCAACCTTATGATATTTATAGTGATGGTTTAAAAATCTATACTACAATTAATTCTCGCTTACAAAAATATGCTGAGGCTGCTGTTGAAGAACATATTAAAAACACGCTTCAACCAGCATTTGATAATAACAACAGAGGATTAAAGAATTTTCCTTTTTCAAATTCAATTGATCAATCAATGGTAGATCAAATTATGGAAAATGCAAGACGGTCAACTGGGCGTTATAAAATAATGGCTGAGGCTGGTTATTCAGCACAAGAGATTTTGAATTGTTTTAATACCCCAGTTGCAATGAGGGTGTTTACTTGGAAAAGTAGTAAGGGAAGAGATACTACCATGACGCCTAATGATTCTATTAGGTATTATAAAGCATTCTTACATGCAGGATTAGTTTCTATTGAGCCACAAACTGGATTTGTAAGAGCGTGGGTGGGTGGTATAAATGCGGAGCATTTCTCTTATGATCATGTCCGACTTGGAAAAAGACAAGTGGGATCAACCATAAAGCCTTTTGTATATGCTGCGGCATTATCCATGAAAGTAGTGAATCCATGTACTACCTTCGGGGCAGGTGAATATTGTGTAGATTTAGTGGATAATCATAATAAAGTTGTGGGTAAATACTGCCCTAGCGGTGAGGCTGCTGGAAGCGTTAAAGATGGTCTTGCGCTTTCTTCAAATCCAATTACGGTAGCAGTGATGGCACGCATGGGGGCTTATAATCCAGTTGAAAAAACAGGTGGGCCTTACCAAATTGAAAAATTATTGAAAGAAACAGATATCTTTTTAAATCCAAATGATGTTGTACCTTCCATGTGTTTGGGGAGTATGGACCTTTCTTTATATCAACTAGTGGCGGCACAATGTATTTTTCCAAATAATGGAGTTTTTGTAAAGCCAACGGCTATTTTAAAAATTCAAGATCGCAACGGAAAAATCATTTATGAGGCCGTTGAAGACAGTAAACAAGCTTTAAACTCAACCGTTTCCTACGAAATTTTAAAAATGATGAAAGGAGTGATTGAAAGAGGAACTGGGGCAAGTTTAAGAAGTGGGCGTTATGGGCCCATAGCACCAACTGCTGGTAAAACAGGGACTACACAAAATAATTCAGACGGATGGTTTATTGGAATTACTCCGGACTTAGTAACTGGGGTTTGGGTAGGGGCAGAAGACAGATCGGTTCGCTTTAAATCTATGAATTACGGTCAAGGTGCCCGAATGGCACTTCCTATTTATGGGCTTTATATGAAAGAAGTATATAAGGACGCCAAAATTAGTTTGTCAACCCAAGACTTTTCTATCCCTAAGGATTATGACCCAAAAACATACGACTGTAAAGAAGCAGTTCTTCCAGAAGAGGCAGATGAAACTGATGTACCATTTGAATTATAACCATGAATAAAGTAGTAGAAAATGTTGAACAGGCATTAGTTGGCATCGAAGATGGAATGACCTTAATGCTTGGCGGTTTTGGTTTGTGTGGTATCCCTGAAAATTCGATCGCTGAGCTTGTTCGAAAAGGAGTTAAAAATTTAACCTGTATTTCTAATAATGCAGGAGTTGATGATTTTGGATTGGGCTTACTATTGCAAGGAAAAC
>CANJQZ010000011.1 GCA_947476515.1 Flavobacteriales bacterium | reverse complement strand
GTAAACTATCTTAAATTGTCACCCTTTTTTTATTTTTATTCATTGGCATATTAATTGACTTTTGCTGAACAATTGAATTAAAAATAAATTTAAAAAAATGGGAAAAATAATTGGAATTGACTTAGGTACCACAAATTCATGTGTATCTGTCATGGAAGGAAATGAACCAGTAGTAATTGCGAATTCTGAAGGAAAAAGAACTACGCCTTCAGTTGTTGGTTTTGTTGAAGGAGGCGAGCGTAAGGTTGGTGATCCAGCAAAAAGACAAGCCATTACGAATCCTACTAAAACTATTTCATCTATCAAAAGATTCATGGGATCTAGTTTTGATGAATGTAAAAAAGAAATTGCTCGAGTGCCTTACACAGTAGTAAAAGGTGATAACAATACACCGCGCGTTAAAATTGACGATAGATTATATTCTCCTCAAGAAATCTCGGCTATGATTCTTCAAAAGATGAAGAAAACGGCAGAAGATTATTTAGGACATGATATCACTGAAGCGGTTGTTACTGTCCCAGCTTACTTTAATGACGCTCAAAGACAAGCAACAAAAGAAGCAGGTGAAATCGCTGGATTAACCATAAAAAGAATTATAAACGAGCCAACTGCTGCGGCATTAGCCTACGGTTTAGATAAAAAAGGAATTGATCAAAAAATAGTTGTTTTTGACTTCGGTGGTGGAACACATGATGTATCTATCCTTGAACTTGGAGATGGTGTTTTTGAAGTATTATCAACAGACGGAGACACTCATTTAGGCGGGGATGATGTTGATGAAGTAATCATTCAATGGTTAGCAGATGAATTTAAAAAAGATGAGGGATTAGATTTGCGTCAAGATCCAATGGCTTTACAAAGATTAAAAGAAGCTGCTGAGAAAGCGAAAATTGAACTTTCATCAACGACATCAACTGAAATCAATCTTCCATATATCATGCCTGTTAATGGTATTCCAAAACACTTAGTAAGAACTATGCAACGCGCAAAGTTTGAGCAGTTAATTGCAACCATTGTTGAAAGAACCATTGCACCTTGCCGATCAGCTTTGAAAAATGCAGGTCTATCTGCTAGTGATATCAATGAAGTTATTTTAGTAGGTGGTTCAACTCGAATTCCAATCATTCAGGATGCAGTAGAGCGTTTCTTCGGAAAAGCACCTTCTAAAGGAGTAAATCCAGATGAAGTTGTTGCACTTGGCGCTGCTATTCAAGGTGGAGTATTGACGGGTGAAGTTAAGGATGTATTGTTACTTGATGTTATTCCTTTATCTCTTGGCATTGAAACAATGGGTGGTGTTTTCACTAAATTAATTGAAGCAAACACAACCATACCGACTAAAAAATCAGAAGTTTTTTCTACTGCATCTGACAATCAACCATCAGTTGATATCCATGTATTACAAGGAGAAAGATCAATGTCCGCTGATAATAAAACCTTAGGTAGATTTCAATTAACAGATCTTCCACCAGCAGCAAGAGGGGTTCCTCAAATTGAAGTATCGTTTGATATTGATGCTAATGGTATTATGAATATTTCTGCTAAAGATAAAGGTACAGGGAAACAACAATCTATTAAGATCGAATCTGCATCTGGTCTATCCGAAGAAGAAATTGTTAGAATGAAAGCAGAAGCAGAGGCAAATGCTGATCTTGACAAGAAGAAAAGAGATGAAGTTGAATTGATTAATAAAGCAGACTCCACTATTTTTCAAACGGAAAGGCAATTGAAAGAATACGGTGACAAAATACCTGCGGAAAAGAAGCAACCTATTGAAGACGCATTAAGCGAATTGAAAAAGGAATTTGAAGCAAAAAACACCGAAAATCTTGATGCAGCTATTGAAAAGTTAAATTCTGTTTTCCAAGCAGCATCTGAAGAAATGTACAATGCAGCTAATGCAGATGGTGGTTCTTCATCTGGACAAGCAGAAAGTCAAAGTTCAGAAAATCCTCAAGATGAAGTTACTGATGTAGACTTCGAAGAAGTAAGTGACAAAAAATAAGTTACTGTAAATCAAATAAATAAAGGGCATTCAATGAGTGTCCTTTTTTTTTAGTATCATTGCATATGCTTTATTTTAAAAAAGTTCTTCATCCTACTAGCAAAGAATGGTGTGTGTTTATTCATGGCGCCGGAGGAAGTTCTAATATATGGTACAAACAAATCAAACCATACTCTACAAATTTCAATATTTTACTTATTGATTTAAGGGGTCATGGAAAATCGAAAGACTTAAAGACTACTAAAAATTATTCTTTCGAAATGATTGCTGATGATGTAATCGAAGTCGTTCAATTTAATAAAATCAAGGAAGCTAATTTTGTTGGTGTATCGCTTGGAACAATAATAATCTATCAAATTTTTGCTTTAAAACCAGAAATTGTGAAATCAATGATATTTTCTGGTGCCATTACGCAGCTTAATATAAAATCGCGTTTACTTTTAAGAGTTGGACGCATCTTAAACCCGCTACTACCTTATATGGTATTGTATTCCTTGTTAGCAAGAATTATCATGCCTAAACACAATCATAAAAAATCAAGATTGTTGTTTATAAATGAAGCTAAAAAGGTAATGACCAATGAATTTAATCGTTGGTTTAAGTTAACAGCTCGTCTCACCAGATATCTCAATAAAGTTGAGCACAACAATATAAATAAACCTACACTTTACATCATGGGAAGTGAGGATCATTTGTTCTTAGAACCAGTTAAGCACATCGTTAAAAAGAATGAAGATTTTCTATTGGAAATTGTACCCAATTGCGGACATGTTGTAAATGTTGAACAAGCAGAAATATTCAATGATCTTTCTATTGATTTCATCAAGCAAATCGCTTAATTAATTTTTTTAATGGATTGGCTATCGTTTAAATCAGATTTAACGCAAAATTCCATAATTATTGATGTGAGAAGTGAATCTGAGTATATTCAGGGGCATATTCCTGGGGCATACAATGTACCCGTACTTAATGATGAACATCGAAAGATAGTTGGAACGATCTATAAGCAGTTAGGTAAAGAGAAAGCAGTTTTAAAAGGATTAGAATTATTAGGTCCAGATATCAGTAGTCGATTAAAATTAGCCATCCAATATTGTCAACAAGAACAAAATATAATAATACATTGCTGGAGAGGTGGAATGAGAAGTCAATTTTTTGCCTTTATTATGGAGTTTTATGGCTATAAAGTCAAAGTACTTCAGGGAGGATATAAAACATATCGCAATCATGTACTAAATACCTTTAACCTCCCCTATAAAATTAATGTTCTTGGCGGGAAAACAGGTTCAGGAAAAACGCATGTTTTAATTCAGTTAAAATCTAAAGGAGCAGCAATGATTGATCTCGAAGGACTTGCACATCATCGTGGTTCTACTTTTGGCGCCATTGGAATGCCCCCACAACCAAGTCAAGAACAATTTGAGAACGAACTGAGCTTGCAATTGTTCTTGTTAAACCAAAACAACATATGGTTAGAAGATGAAGGGAGAATAATTGGAAGCAGAGTAATCCCAGAAGGACTTTGGCATCAAATGAGAAAAGCTCCTCATTACTTCTTAAATTCGAATTTCGAGCAGCGATTAAATCAAATTATGATTGACTACGGTTCCTTTCCCAAAGAAGAATTATTAGTCGCTATGGAACGAATTGGAAAACGCTTAGGTCCCCAACATGTAAAAACGGCATTAGATTCAATTGAGAACGATCAAATAAAAGAAGCTTTTGCAATGGCACTTACTTATTACGACAAAGCTTATACTTTTCAGAAGGAAAAACACCCTTTAGGTGAAAAAATTGAAGTGGAAGTGGAGTCACTTGACGCTGGTGAAATTGCTTCTAAATTGATGAAACTATAAAATGGAAAACTCTAAAATAAAACTAACCAGCTATACAAAGGGAGGCGGCTGCGGTTGCAAAATTCCACCAGCGCAATTAAGTGAATTATTGACAGGTATTACCAAAGAATCTTCAGGGAAATTATTAGTTGGAAATTCTAGTGCTGACGATGCGGCAGTATATGATTTGGATAATGATCTTTGTTTGATTTGCACTACAGATTTCTTTACACCTATAGTTGATAACCCTTTTGATTTCGGGAGAATCGCTGCTGCCAATGCTATTTCTGATGTTTATGCAATGGGAGGGAAACCATTACTGGCTTTAAGTATTGTAGCTTGGCCAACCCAACTTCCGATTTCAATTGCAAGTCAAGTAATTAGCGGCGCAAATGAAATTTGTACACAAGCAGGAATCTCGATTGTTGGTGGTCATTCCATAGAAAATCCAGAGCCAATTTTTGGACTCTCAGTCAATGGAACTGTTTCTAAGACTCAAATTAAAAAAAATAATACGGCCCATGAAAATGATTTGATCTTCATGACAAAAGCCATTGGAACAGGTATTTTAAGTGCAGCACTCAAGAGAAATCTTTTAGGAGATCCAGATGAAAAATCTATGATTGAAAGTATGTGTCAATTAAATAAAATAGGAGAAGCATTAGGTAAAATAGCAGAAGTTACGGCAATGACTGATATAACAGGATTTGGTCTATTGGGCCATTTGACTGAAATGACGGATAAGAAACGATTGAGTGCTACTATTTATAATTCAAAAATCCCTTTACTTTCTGGTGTAAAAGAACATGCAGAACAATGGATTTATCCAGATAACACCATGAGAAATTGGAAAATGTATGGCGAAGATGTTCAAGGAATTGAAGGAATTAGTTTATTGACACTTTGTGACCCACAAACCAATGGCGGATTGCTTTTTTCAGTGACTCCATCCTATAGAGATGAACTTTTGAAATTCTTTGAAATAAAGCAAGTCCCCTTATATGAAATTGGATTTTTTCATACCCCACAAGAATTTACCCTAATGATTCAGTAACATGAGTATAAAATTTCCTCAGTTTAGAAAGTTGTCAAATGGGAAATCACTGTACGAAATATGCTCTGAAAATTCCTTTAATGAAATACAAATCATTGGAAACAAAAGGATTATGTTTCCAATAAAAGCAGAAACTTATTTTGAAAAGATTAAAATTTCAGACATGTTAGCGGCACATGATCCCTATCAAAAAATAACATTAGAAGAATTTATCAATGAAAAGCTAAAAATGTAAGAGCTTCCTTGCTGTGCTTTTTGTAAATTTGCTTTGAAAGAAATATCCGTTAAGTAATATGGAACAAGAAAAACCTTACCAACCTGTCAATAAAATTCGCATTGTAACTGCCGCTTCACTATTTGATGGTCATGATGCTGCCATAAATATTATGCGCAGAATCATTCAAGCCACTGGATGCGAAGTAATTCATTTAGGTCATGATAGATCTGTTGAAGAAGTAGTGAATTGCGCTATCCAAGAAGATGCGCAAGCCATTGCGATGACTTCCTATCAAGGTGGACATACAGAATATTTTAAATATATGTTTGATCTTTTAAAAGAAAAAGGTGCACCGCATATTAAAATATTTGGTGGTGGTGGTGGAACTATTTTACCTTCCGAAATTGCTGAATTACAAGCTTATGGAATTTGTAGAATATACCATCCAGATGATGGTAGGAAAATGGGTTTACAAGGAATGATCAATGACTTAATCAAACAATGTGATTTTCCTCTTGGGCAAAAGCTAAGTACAAGTATCAAACAAATTTCAGAACAACATATTCCTTCGATTGCAAGTGCAATTTCTGGAGCAGAAAATTTTCCAGAAGAAAATAAGCACTTACTCGATGAAATAGCTAAAGTAGCTGAGAAATCAAAAATTCCAGTACTAGGAATTACAGGTACAGGAGGCGCTGGAAAATCATCCTTAGTGGATGAATTAGTGCGTCGTTTTTTAATCGATTTTAAAAATAAAAAAATAGCAGTTGTTTCTGTAGATCCTTCCAAGAGAAAAACAGGAGGAGCATTACTAGGAGACCGGATAAGGATGAATTCTATAAAAGATGATCGCGTATACATGCGCTCCTTAGCTACCAGACAATCTAATCTAGCTTTATCCAAACATGTTGCCGAAGCTATTAGTGTTTTAAAAGTGGCACAATACGATTTGATCATACTTGAAACATCAGGAATTGGTCAATCAGACACCGAAATTTTAGAACATTCCAACATTTCTTTATATGTAATGACACCTGAATATGGTGCTGCGACACAATTAGAGAAAATTGACATGCTTGACTTTGCTGATGTAATTGCCTTAAATAAATTTGATAAAAGGGGGGCATTAGACGCTTTAAGAGATGTTAGAAAACAATATCAACGCAATCATAATTATTGGGATAAGGAAGTTGATTCAATGCCTGTTTATGGAACCATAGCATCACAGTTCAATGATCCAGGGATGAACTCCCTTTATCGTGTAATTATGGATGAATTGGTCGCCAAAACTGGAGCTGATTTTCCTTCAAAATTTTTGGTAACAAAAGAGATGTCGGAAAAAATATATGTAATTCCACCGGAAAGAACGCGCTACTTATCTGAAATTGCAGAAGGAAATAGAGCTTACGATAAGTGGGTAGATGATCAAGTATTGGTTGCAGAAAAACTTCATGGTATGAGCAATACCATCAAAGCCATTCAAGAATCTTCCATGGAAGATAAAGATCGATTGGTGAAAAGCCTTCAAGAAGTATATGAAAAGGAAAAGTTAAATTTTGACCCCAAGAACTACGCCTATTTAATGAATTGGGAAGCAACAAAACAAAGCTATAAAGACCCTATTTATCAATTTAAAGTTCGAGATAAAGTATTAAATATAGAAACGCATACTACTTCACTGTCTCAATCTCAAATTCCAAAGGTTGCTACGCCAAGGTACAGTTCCTGGGGAGATATACTTCGTTGGTCTTTACAAGAAAATTTTCCTGGAGAATTTCCCTACACCGCTGGATTATTCCCATTCAAAAGAGAGGGAGAAGATCCAACACGAATGTTTGCAGGGGAAGGCGGACCAGAACGAACCAATAAGCGGTTTCATTATGTAAGTCTCGGCATGCCTGCAAAAAGACTTTCAACGGCTTTTGATTCGGTTACGCTCTATGGGAATGACCCCGCAATAAGGCCTGACATTTATGGTAAAATAGGAAATTCCGGAGTTTCGATTTGCTGTCTAGACGATGCGAAAAAATTATATTCTGGATTTGATTTAAGTCACCCAATGACTTCGGTTTCTATGACCATTAATGGTCCAGCGCCTATGTTATTGGCCTACTTTATGAATGCTGCCATTGATCAAAATTGCGAAAAGTACATTAAAGAAAAAGGTCTAAATAAAGAAATTGAAGCTAAAATAAATAGCATTTATAAAGAAAAAGGGACAGAAAGACCAAGATATAACGGTGAGTTACCTGAAGGAAATGATGGATTAGGTTTATTCTTATTAGGAGTAACAGGAGATCAAGTATTACCAAAGGATATTTATGAGAAAATTAAAAAAGAAACCCTGACATCTGTAAGAGGAACTGTACAAGCAGATATTTTAAAAGAAGATCAAGCGCAAAACACTTGTATATTCTCAACAGAATTTGCTTTAAGATTAATGGGGGATGTACAAGAATACTTCATTGAAAATTCTGTGAGAAACTTTTACTCAGTTTCTATTTCAGGTTATCACATAGCAGAAGCGGGCGCTAATCCAATAACACAATTAGCCTTTACGCTTGCGAACGGATTTACCTATGTAGAATATTACCTCAGTAGAGGAATGGATATCAATGATTTTGGACCTAATTTATCTTTTTTCTTTTCCAATGGTATTGATCCTGAATACGCAGTAATTGGTCGTGTAGCAAGAAGAATTTGGGCGAAAGCATTAGCGAAAAAATATGGAGCCAATCCAAGGGCACAGATGTTGAAATATCATATTCAAACTTCAGGGCGTTCTTTGCATGCACAAGAAATTGATTTCAATGACATCAGGACAACATTACAAGCATTATATGCTATTTATGATAACTGTAACTCCCTACATACCAATGCCTATGATGAGGCAATTACCACCCCTACCGAAGAATCCGTTCGAAGAGCAATGGCAATTCAATTAATCATTAATAGAGAATTAGGTTTGGCTAAAAATGAGAATCCACTTCAAGGTGCCTTTATTATTGAAGAACTTACAGAATTAGTTGAAAATGCAGTCCTTACTGAGTTTGATAGAATAACCGAAAGAGGTGGTGTACTTGGCGCAATGGAAACCATGTACCAAAGATCCAAAATACAAGAAGAATCCTTGTATTATGAAACCTTGAAACACACTGGAGAATTTCCAATCATTGGAGTGAATACTTTTTTGAGTTCAAAAGGATCTCCAACAGTATTGCCTAGAGAAGTTATTCGCGCTACTGAAGAAGAAAAGGAATATCAAATTACTATGTTAACAGCACTTCAAGAGGGAAATAAAGAAAAATTAAAAGTTGATCTTGCGCGACTTCAAGAAAAAGCAATTCGAAACGAGAATTTATTTCAAGAATTGATGGAAACTTGTAAATATGCCTCATTAGGTCAAGTTACAGAGTCTTTATTCCAGGTAGGTGGACAGTACAGACGAAATATGTAGAAAATTGAATAGTCTAATTTAATATGTTTTCGATAGGTGAATATGTTTCTTTGTTAAAAGAAGAAGGCAAGTTTAAAATCTTAACCTTTAAAAATGACAAGGCATTAATTGAAGACGAATATGGTTTTGAAAGAGAAATTCAATTAAAAGAACTTGTAAAAAGAAGGGAAATTCCATTACCCATCAACTTCCAATCAAAAGACAATAAACAAGAACAAAAGTCAAAAGCAAAAAATACTTCAGATATTCCATTAATTGATTTACATATGGAAATGCTGGAAGTGCCAACAAATAACATGAATACGCACGATATTTTCCTGCATCAAATACATGTTTTTAAAAAGTTCACCAATAAAATGATTCAGCTGCAGCACCCTAAATTCATTGTAATTCATGGTGTTGGAGAGGGAAAGTTAAAGAATGAGATTAAGTTACTTGTCAACGGAAATAATGGATTGATAATGCACGATGCCAACTATTCCAATCGTGGCGTTGGAGCGTCTTTAATAGAAATCATTAAATCAAAAGTAAGTGCTTTTTAATTGGACCCTTTGGTAATAAATCCTTTTTCACCTTTCTTAAGTTCAAATACCCAATCATAATTACCAATGAAATGGCTGTTAGAAAAGCCTAATTTAGCTTCATATTTTAAAGGAAAATTTACATGTTGATCTGCGCTTATGCCTTTAGCGATAACTTGTGGTGCGATTCCATCTTGAAGACATGGAGCAACCTTACCTATACCATTAATTAATACACCATACTGCCAAACTTCCTTCCAATAAGAGGCGTTAATTTTTCCGCTACCTGCATTTTCAGCAGCAAAAATGTAGAACCCGCCTCCATTTATTTCCCCTTGAATTACATCTAAGATCCCTAATGCATATGCATATCCCATAGAATGCGCGACAATAAATACGGTATCATTTTTTGAATTATTGGGCAACTCATTCAAAATGGATAATAAATTTTTACCTGCTATACGACCATTTTTTCTACGCAAATCAAACCCTGCTCTATTGGGGTTTCTTTGCAATAAACTTAAAGTAGGGACAATCTTCCCTGTTGCTGTTTCTGATTGAAAACAATGATGCTTTTTTAAATTCTTACATGGTTTAGGGTATGATGATTGAGCATATATAAAGGCTTCAGTTGATGCATAATTAGAGGTGCTTGCCGAATGGTGACCATCGGCATAATAAACTTCTGAAGGATTTATTTGATCTATCATTTTTTGATTGAAATTTTTCCATGGTGTCCAATAATCAAATCTATCGTTATTATATATAATGTTTTTACTATCAGGAAACTCTGTGCCATTTTTACTAATTGCTTTTAAATGTCCATTTATATTAGAAGCCAAAGAAACCGGTCGATAACCATTAACAAATAATACAATGCGTCTAATTGGATCAACATGACCTATTTTATCATCAATACTTAGACCAGAATAATTGTAAACATTAACTTTTAATAATTTTCCGTCTTGCCATTTTCGTATTACAAAATAATGGGTGCTCGCAGAGAGTTTTTTATTCTTAAATTGTATGCTATTTGTGGAATATAGAAATTTTAAAGTGGTCTTTTTTCCATGAGTCTGTTCGTCAAAATAAAGAACCTTTCTCATTTTAAAAGCAGTCCAATTATTATTTTTCTTTATAAACAGTTGACTTTGCATATTATGAGTACTTCGCAATAGAAATGCCGGATTATGTTCTATTTCTTTTGCAAGTGAATTTTCTGAATAACACTTAAAATCATCTAGAGTAGCCTTTGATAGGAAAGTGCTCGTATAAAGAACATCAATAAGTAAATAAGACCCGAAAATTGCACCTGAAGTAAGCACCCATATCAATAATTTATACAGCCTTAATCTCCACTTTTTCGGCCAACGACTTTCCCTGATCGTATTATTTATACGCTTTCTTATGAGCAGTAAAACAAAAATAAGAATTGAAAATACAAGAATATGAAGTGGACTTATAATCCACTTTTGATTTAACACGAAGGGTCTAATTAGTGGGTTTTTGAGGTTTAAATAAAGTGCGTAATCGTTCACTTTTGTAGGCCTGAAAATAGACTTAATACTTTCATGTTGTTCTTGAATAATGTTGCCATTCTTATCCTCAGTCCAAAAATATTGAGCTACTTGTCCATTATTACTGCTTATATTTTCAAAATCATCAAACCTTTGAAACATTGAATTTGCATCAAATAAATCATCTTTACACTTTTCTGTTAATTGAAATTTTTTCGTTGAATCGAGGATCATTTCTTGTCCCATTGAAAGAGACAAAGCACCAGAAAGACATTTCTTAAAATTGGGCGATTCTATTGCGATAAAAAGAATGTTCTTATCTTTTATAGAACAATAATGAATTGCAGTGTCAGCAAATCTTTGAACTAAAAATACATAATAATCATTTTTAGAAATTGGTCTATTCGTATTAAAAAAAAGATCGCGACACTTCCTCATTTGAAAAGTAAATGCTGCTTTTTCCATATTTGGAGTATCCCAATTCGATGGAATTGACTTTTCAGAAATATTGAAATAATCAAATTTGCATTTTATAGAAGCC
This sequence comes from Flavobacteriales bacterium, assembly GCA_947476515.1. Classification (GTDB taxonomy): domain Bacteria; phylum Bacteroidota; class Bacteroidia; order Flavobacteriales_D; family Crocinitomicaceae; genus UBA952. Next base: position 8,314 of record CANJQZ010000011.1, on the reverse strand, counting down.
TCCATAAAAAAGGAACTAATGAATTGCTGTTCTGTTAACTTAACTTCTTGATTTTGATGCGTTGCAACCAAATGAATGTTTACTAATTTCTGAGTTTCTTGAGCATAAAAAATGCTCCCCGAAATGAAGAGCATAATAACCGTTGAAAAGAAATTTTTGGACATCTCTTTATAAATGAAGGAAATTCTTTTTAGCCAACAATTCCTCTTCAGATTCACGGTAATCAGGATCATCTACACAGCAATCTACTGGACAAACAGCAGCACATTGAGGTTCATCATGAAACCCTACACATTCAGTACATTTATCATGCGATATAAAATACACATCAATATTTACAGGTGCAAAAGCATGATCGGCATCAATTTCATCTCCATCTAAGGTTGTTAGTATTCCTTTCAAAGAAGTGCCATCAGAATATTTCCATTCAGCCCCACCTTCATATATTGCATTGTTCGGACATTCTGGTTCACATGCCCCACAATTGATACACTCATCTGTAATCGTAATCGCCATAACAAAATCAATTTTTGTACAAATATAGTTATGCTTTATGAAAACTTTAGTTCTTCTGCTTATAAAAATAGAACTTAGCTTAACTTTGTATTGTGAAACAAGAAGATATTATCAAAGGATTTGTCCAATTAGGAGCTATTTTTAGACAATTATGCGCTAATGAACCTTGGACAATTGAAAAGAAAATAAGTGAAAATTCCTATAATGGGTTTTCATTAGCAATCGAAAGAGAGGTTTTTCATAATGGCTGGTTTGAAGAGGGCATGATCAAAAATTCATTACTTGGAATTGCGACTTGGCTCGATTTAGATACCTTAACCAATTGGTCAAAGCAATATCCTTTTCAAGATAAGAGCAAAACAATTGCCGTAATCATGGCGAGTAATATTCCATTAGTTGGATTTCATGATTTTCTATGTGTATTAATTTCTGGGAATAAAATTCAGCTAAAGCTAAGTACAGAAGACAATCGCTTGTTCAAATGGATAAGAACTACATTAATTGAAATCAATCCTGAATTTGTAAAATTAATCGACATTGCAGAAGGGAAATTAAGTGGTTTTGATGCCGTTATAGCGACTGGAGGAGGCGCATCTGTCCTACATTTTAAATCCTACTTCTCACATGTACCTCATTTATTTAGAGGTAATCGAAGTTCCATAGCTGTCTTAACTGGAAAAGAAAGTGAAGCACATTTGCAATCGCTTGGCAAAGATATTTTTGACTATTTCGGAAGGGGTTGCCGCAATGTGAGTCATCTTTTACTCCCGAAAGATTTTGAATTAAATCGTTTTTTTGAAGGAATTATTTCCTATTCAGAGGTGATCAACAATAAGAAATATGGGAATAATTACGATTACAATAAAGCCATTCATTTAATGAATCTGGTACCATTTCTAGATAATAATTTTATGCTTTTAATGGAGAACAAACAACTTCAAGCACCATTATCGATGGTGTATTACCATTATTACTCCAATGAAAAGGAACTCAGTAACTATTTAGAGACTCATCAAGATCAATTACAGTGTATCGTTGGATTGGATTACCTTCCTTTTGGCAGTACACAAGAACCGTCGATTGAAGACTATGCAGATGGAATAGACACCATGAAATGGTTGAGTAATCTTTTATAAATCAAAGCTATTTTTAATCAGCAATTCACTTATTCATGCGCAATGCTTAACTTTGTTGCATGTCATTACTAAACCAAAATGCAATTCGCTATAAAACATTAGCAGAAATTGAAATAATGCGCGAAGCAGCACAGATTGTTAGTCGAACCTTAGGAAAAGTAGCAATGCATATGCATGCAGGTACAACTCCAAGGCAATTAGATACCCTTGCTGAAGCATATATTAGATCCCAAAATGCAATTCCAGGATTCTTAGGATTATATGGTTGTCCAAGTACCTTATTGATCTCTGTAAATGAACAAGTAGTGCATGGATTGCCAACAGACCGACCGTTTGAAGAAGGGGATATTGTTTCAGTTGATTGTGGATCAGTTTATAAAGGTTATTATGGAGATCACGCCTATACTTTTGAAATTGGTGAAGTAGATCCAGCAAAAAGAAAATTATTAGAAGTAACTAAAGAATGCTTGTACTTGGGTATTGAAGCATGTACTACTTCCAATCGAATTGAAGACATCGGTTTTGCAATTCAACAACACGCAGAAAAACATGGCTACGGAGTTGTTCGTGATTTAGTGGGACATGGACTTGGAAAATCCTTACACGAAGAACCACAAGTTCCTAATTATGGAAGAAGAGGTAAAGGAAAAAAAATTCAGAATGGTTTGACGATTGCCATTGAACCGATGATCAATATGGGTACAGAAAAAGTTAAAACATTAGAGGATCAATGGACGATTGTTACCGCTGATGGATTACCAAGTGCACATTTTGAACATGACATTGCCGTAATTGATGGTAAACCAGAAATACTTTCCACTTTTGATTTCATTTATGAAGCCTTAAAAAAGTAAATGATTCGAGAAAAAAAAATAATTGTCCTTGCCCTACTCACCGTATTCTTGTATGGCTTGATACTATTTTTCGAAAAAGGATTTTTTGTCTTACCCTTTCCCCTATTTGATTTATTGGTGCTAATTGTAGGAATACAATTTTTATTTTGGTCTAGAAAAAAAGACCTCTTAATTGTTGGATTGTTTCTCATTGGACTACTTTGTTCAATGGGTTCACAAGCATTTATTTGGAGTTTTTTCATGGATGGAAAAAGTCTTGAACAGTTTCAAGAATCGGTTTGGAGAGATGTGTTTTACTTATTGGAATTACTTTTCATGGTGGCGACTTTGCTACTTTCTTTGGATTATAAAAAGACAAGCCATTGGCTCTTTGCACCTGTTATTTTTGCTTGTTATGTTGGCACTCATTTTCAAGGATGCTATCTAATTGAATTTTTCACCTTTGGATTATTTGTCCTTTTCACCATAGTAACAAAATCCTTCCGTCCTCTTTATTTCATCTTTGTTCTTAAGGCAATCCTGGATTTAGCAGAGATGAGTATGCTCATGCAAGCGAATGACCTCATGAATGGATAAATAAAAGTTTAGTATCTGACGCTCACTGCAAGCGATATAATAAATAATGGTCATCTGAATAAACCAAATCTTTTTTCAAAGTAAAATAACTTGCTTTTAAACATTTGGTTTTATTTTATGTGATACATAATTCTTCTGCTTAATATGCTTTTAAGTAACTATTTATTTTTGAATAATTAATTTTTGAAACGGCGATTTAATAGCACCTCTCAATTGTAAATAATAAACACCTGATAACAAAAGATTTGTTTCAAAAGAGTTACTATTTATTTCATCCGTTAATACCTCAATTCCTAAAGAATTATATATCACATATGATAGAACTGTATTTTGTGGTAAATTTTGAATATTAATACTTTGACAACTTATACATGGGTTTGGAAATAAAAGAGGCTTTTCAAGAGCAAAACTAAAATCATTAAAGCCAAGTCCGGAACATTCAGGCTTATATTCAATTGCACCAACATTTGTAAATATATTATATCTAGATTCACCCAAATAATCACTAGTTAAAAATGAAAAAGTTACCGGAACTGATTTTATCCAATATGGATGATCAAAACATGGTATAATCGATTGGATAGAGTCTTGTAATGAATAAGATTGAATTGGCATCACTGTTCTTACTTCATCTCCATTACCTAAATATTCATGAGATTTTATCCATAAATTATTGGAAAGTAAAATTGCATTTGGAGTTGGATGATTTGGATGAATTGTTTTTTTTAATGCATCCATATTATTATATGTCAATGTATCATAAGTGAAAATATTATTGAAAATTTGAATGTTTTCCATATTTCCATAAAAACTATTAAAAATGGGATTATAACTTGGAAAGAAGAATTTAACAAAACCGCTGTTATTTGCACCTGGCATTCCCATTGTTTCTATAAAAGTGTTATTAAAAACAAAAATATTTTTAATGCAATTAAAACCTCCAATGGTTGTCACCCCCTCCCAAAAAGAAATTCCTGAACCTACTTTCTGCAAAATATTATTATAAATAAATATACTATCCACATTAGGAAAATAAACAGTAGGAAAAACACATTTAGTTTTGCAATTTTCAAATACTGGATTTGATCCAGTAGAACATGATCCCTCATTTGCAATTAGAATACCATCGCCTGACCAGATAGATGTTGTATCAGCAAGACAACCTCTCCAATATTGAGATCCGATATTCGGTGTATTGTAAATCATATTTTCATGAATCATCATTTTAGATGAATTTTCATCATAGAAGTTCAAATTATTATCATGTAATTTATTGTTATAAATATTACATAGGGTACTATTTTGAAAATTCAATCCTTCCCCACGGGTATAGGCTACTTCACAATGGTGAATAATGCAATTTGAATTGTCTAAAAATTTAATACCACTTGGCCATTGGCAAGGAGAAGATGAGTTTTCATAGCCAATCCTACTTGCAAATAATGATTTGGAATTTTTAACAGTAATTGTATCTACTCCTTTAGTAAGTATGGAAAATGATCCAACATGTTCAATCTTAACATTCTCGATTAATATATTTCGTTGACGAGGAATTTCTCTAGAAAATAAAAGGCCAATACCAGATGAATATTGTAAGGTTATATTCTTTACAAAAATATGATCTCCACTTAACTGAAGTAAATGACCAGATGACAAATTAGTCAAGGTTCCACCTATAACAACATCACCTAAACCTTCTACACTAATATCTTTGTAAACATTATTATTATGCCAATTATTGACAAATTGTTGAAACCCTAAGTCAGTTTGATAAAATCCTGACTTTAAAATGACTAATCCATATGCATGTCCTCCGTTTATCCCAATATTTCCCCATGGTAGCATTTGAATAGCTGCAGCAAATGATTGTAAAGGGGAGTCATATGTCCCTAAATTAGAATCGTTGCCTTGAGGGTCCATATAAACTGTATCACTAATCAAATAACTGCCGATATTAATAATTGGTGAAGGTATATTCAATTGCGAAAATACATTTAGAGAAAAAAGTGAGAAAATTGTTACAATTAATGCTTTCATATAAATAGCCATTTATAAATTTAATTTCTACATTTCAAAAGTGAAATTAATCAATAAATATAAGTATTTGTTTATGAAGTGATTAAATATTTTTGAGGTCGACTAAACCAAATTAACAATCAAATTGTAATAAGTGATTTTAGCTATATTACACTCCTTTTATGAATTGATAATTGGAATTCAGTAATCAAATTATTTGGATTTAATTATCTTCTCAAATGTTGTATAGTCATGAATTTCAATAAATGAATAAACCTTTAGTTCGTTGCGTAAAATACTCGATTAATTTTAGATTTACATCACAACTGATTTATAATTACAAACGATATAATAAATAATGGTCATCTGAATAAACCAAATCTTTTTTCAAAGTAAAATAACTTGCTTTATTGAGCACAACATATTTGCATCCTTTCCTTTTGATTTCGTCTAAATAAGCTTGCTGCTGAAGTAAAGAATCAGTGGTATTCCAACCCTTTCGATGCGTAAAATAGAGCTGTTGCGGATTGCCATTACCATTAATTGCAATGAGATCATTTTTATCTGAGAAACGCGAAAGTGTCTTCTCTAGTGTTAATTTATAGCGTTCTTCTTTATGAATAAAAAAGTCGTGTTGTTGATTGGCAATACTCTCTACAGATGCACTAATTAAAATAATAAGAACCCATTTATTAAAAGTAAATTCAGCTAAGAGTACTCCCACTAATAATGCCATAAAGGGAACAAAAGGAACGATGTAATAAGAATGAATAAAAAATATTTCTCCTGATTTTAAAATGTAAACACCAAACAATAAAGCGGTAAGTAGAAAAAACAGAACTTCTTTATATCGCTTTTTATAGATCAACATAAGGAATCCAGAGAAAGATAAGAAGAAGAAAATAAACCCATGAAAGGCACTAAAATAAAATTGAGCTAAAACAGCCAACAAATGAGTTTTAATTTGATAAAAACCTAGTGTCAACGAAACGCCAGAATTGTACCAAGAACCATACTTAATTGCCAGAAAAGGATTCCAAACAAAATACCAATAAAAAGTAAGTGACAGCGCTACAGCAAGCGACAAGAAACTCCACATTTTATGCTTCAAGGAAGTTTCCATTAGAATCATATATGCAATAGGAACAAGCAGCAGCATGGAGGATATTTTACTTAAAAATCCCAAACTGACAAATGTGAAGAAAAAAATATAAGACCATGTCCCTCCCTTCTTTAAGAAATTTAATAAAAAATACATTCCTATTAAAACAAGCGCAATACAAAAAGTATCCGGCATCATTTTTCGCGAAAAAGAAAAGAAAATGGAAACACATAATGCGATACTAGCCATAAAGGAAACATTACTATTAAAATAATGCTTCACTAATTTTCCAAAAGCAAGAATACCCAGAGATGAAATGACTAAATTTATGAACCTTCCATACCAATCTTGAAATCCGAAAACTTTAGCGGTTAGAAAATGTAAGTAATTTAAAAAAGGGAATTCCATTCCAATAATTCCTGATCCCCCATTGGTTTCATCCACTGCGGGGAAGAGCAAAGAGGAACTACCTTCATAAAAATTTCGAGCGACCATCAAGCCTGTAACTTGACGCCAATTATGAGCAATTTCAAGAGGGGGAGCAGTAATTCCAATCCATCTTAATAAAAAGAAGAATAAAATCCAAACCTCAATTCTCCAATACCATGACTGTTTGTCTAAGGTCATTTTGACATCCCCTATTTATTGTTGTCAATTACATAATTCAATACTTTTTCCATCAAATGCACCCTGTCTTTTCCAGTTACATTGTGTTTATGCATTGGATATGGGAAGAAATCCATTTGAATCCCTAAATCAACAAATTTCTTAACCAGCGCATAATTATGTTGCATCACAACCACATCGTCTATTGTTCCATGAATGAGCAATAAATCACCTTTAAGATTACCTGCATAATTAAGCAGTGAGGCTTTGGCATATCCCTCTTTATTTTCATCAGGCTGATCCATGTATCTTTCACCATACATCGTTTCATAATACTTCCAATCTGTTACTGGTCCACCTGCAACACCCACTTTAAAGGTTCCTGGCTGACGCAACATTAAAGAGGTAGTCATGAAGCCACCGTAAGACCAACCATGAACAGCCAATCGATTGCTATCGATATAAGGCAAGGACTTTAAAAAAGAAACACCCGTCATCTGGTCTTGCATTTCAACTTCACCCAATTGTCGGTGGATTTGAGATTCAAAGGCAAGTCCCCTTTCGCTTGATCCACGATTGTCTAAAGTATAAATGATATAACCTTGTTCCGCCATCCAATACATCCAAAGATTCGCTCCATACAACCAAGAATTGGTAATCATTTGGGCATGAGGTCCACCATAGACATAAACCAAAACAGGATATTTTTTAGTAGAATCAAAATTACTGGGTTGAATCATGCGATAATGTAAGGTAGATCCATCTTTCGCAGAAAGTACTCCAAGTTGGGCCTTTCCAATTTGAACATCATTTAATTTATCAGGAAGCGCTACCAGTAATTTGGCCATTTTCCCATTTATGGTCGAAATTAGAGCCTTGTGAGGAATAGAACCACTACTAAAGGCATCATAAACATATTTTCCATCTGTAGAAACAGCCACTGAATGCGTACCCTCTTCCTTCGTTAATAGAGTTGTCTTACCAGCTTTCATTTCATAAGAATACGCCAAGGTATTCAATGGATTCTCTCCAGTAGCAGAATAATAGATACAATTACCATCCACACTTGCACCAATAATGTTTTTAATTACAAATTTATTGTTGGTCAATTGCTTTATTAATTTCCCATTTAAGTCATAATAATACAGGTTATTATACCCATCTCTTTCAGAGATCCAGATAAAATTATTTGATGTTTGGCTAGGGAAGAATGCAGGATGTTCTGGCTCCGTCCAACTTGTACTTTGTTCCTCAAATAAAGTTTTTATAAACTTGCCGGATTGTGCATCATATAGATTAAGGTGCATGTGATTTTGTGCACGATTGACCTCTGCAATTATTATGTATTGATCATCTGGAGTAAAACAAACATTCGTAAGATAGTCATCAACCGAACCTGTAGGAGAAATATAGACTGTAGATTTATTCAGACAATTATAAATTCCAACTTTAGGTTGCTCAGAAGCCTGGCCGGTCATGGGATATTTTATGGAAGTTAATGTTCCGGG
>CANJQZ010000010.1 GCA_947476515.1 Flavobacteriales bacterium | reverse complement strand
TTTAGGTGTCGCAACTAAGCATAACAGCAAGCAAGCGCCAACCCGATTTTTTTCTTCGTAAATACGTTCTTTTGTGAAAAAATAAATCTAACTTCGATGAAACGATTTGTATTAAGGGCGGGTCGATCGCCTGCTTGCCAAACGTTAGGTGGGATTTCCCATACCCGAAAAACACCCAAAATAAAATTTGAAATAATACCAATATTTGGTATGTTTGCTAAAATTAGTTTTTATGAGTAAAAATACATCAATTACTTTGGGTAGTTATTTTGATCAATTTATTCAAAGTATTTTAAGAGAAGGACGGTACAAAAATGCAAGTGAGGCAGTTCGTGCTGGATTAAGACTACTTGAACAAGAGGAACAGAAAATTATTGCTTTGCGTCATGCGATTGACGAAGGTATTAATAGTGGTTTAGCCGAAGATTTCGACCCTGACGAGCATTTAAAAATGTTGAAAGCAAGCAGGAAATAAATGGCAAAGTTTAAGTTAACGAACAATGCCGTAAAGGATCTATCCGATATATGGTATTACACTGTTGAGGCATGGTCTGAAAGTCAGGCGGACAAATATTATAAGCTAATAATTAGTGCTTGTTCAACAATCGCTAAGAAACCACAAATTGGCAAAGTATATCCGGAAATTCATCAAGATCTGAAGGGAAAACTTACCTCAAAGCATATAATTTTCTATCGTGTATTGGAAGATCAATCGATTGAAATTACAAGAATCCTACATGAACGAATGGATTTGAAGAATAAATTAGTTTCACTGCTTCCTTCGGAGGTGAAAAAATGAAACCCACATAACACACAGTAAGCAAAATGGCGCACCTACATATTCGAGAGAAAGTGTCACTTCGCCTACTGTTAAATCGTTAAAAGCAATACACAGAAACCTCCCAATTGATATAAGTACTATGAAAACATTAGTTTTAATTATTATAATTATATTGACCTTAATTGTAATTGGAGATGTTTATTGGTGGATTAAAGTCGCTAGTGAAATTGAAGGTTTTGATAATATTATAAAAGAATATTTAAACGTTTTTCCTGATTTTGTAAAAAGTGGGCAAGAAGCAACATATTTGAGATTATCAATAAACGCAGTCGCGATTGTCTTATCTGGAAATATGATTAATAAACAGAATTACACTACTTTGAGCATTATTTTATTGACATTTAATGCATTAATATTAGCATGGAGTCTTTTCAGTTTAATGTAAATTAATGTTGCTCATAATCCGGGTTTAGCGCTAGCCCTTAAATCTTGCTTCGAAGAAACGATAAGTTTTTAAAGATTAAGTTTTATCTTCGGAAAAACGATCTTGTGAAAAATGGGTCGATCGACTTCTTGCAAGCCGTTAAGGAATAAAAAGAGCCACTAAAATAATACCCGAATTAAAAGTAAAGGCATAAAAAAAAGGCCTTCATTGCCGAAGACCTTTTTCAATTAGTTTAAAGAAGCTTATTATTTTCTTACCAATTGCAAGAAACCTTGACCTTCATATTCTTTACCATCTACACCAAATACAATGTACTTGCAGAAATAAGTTCCTTCTTCTGCTAATGCACCAGAATCTGTTTTACCATTCCACGCAGGATTGATACTTGATCCTTCATACATTTTGTTTCCCCAACGATTGATGATTGTCAATTCTATTTTTGATTTATTTGTAGCATCTAAGAAGAATAAATCATTAACACCATCACCATCTGGAGTGAAAACATTCGGCAGATTAATAACTGGTACTGGTAAGATGCAACTTCCGTCATCTAATACAGCAATTGAACTGTAATTTAAAGCTATCGGGTTGGTACATCCACATTCAACAATCGTAATTATTAACTCAGCAGTATCTCCACACGTTGGACTTGATAATGCAACTAACATTACTGTTGCATTTGAAGTGAACGTTTGTGTTTGGCTACTTAAGTCGTTCAAATTAGCCGTGTTTCCATTTCCAAAATCAAATAAATAATTACTAGCATTTTGGGAGGTATTCGTAAATACAACTTCCGTCGGATTACATCCTGATTGAATATTAGCAGAAAGATTCGCAATTGGTGGATTTAATATGTCAACAAAAACAGAATCATTTGTTGTACAAACATTATCCGTTATAGAAAAATAATACCAGCCTGAAGCTAGATCAGTCCAAACAGTAGCATCAATAAAATTAGGATTTCCTGCTCCTGGACCTGTCCACTGGTATGATGCAACTCCTGTTATTCCTTGTCCAACACCAGAAACAACACCGTCAAGTGCGCAAGCTGTTGCTGGGTATGAATACATTGTGTCAATTGCAAGAAGTTGATTTATTACTAGTACAACACTGTCTTGTCTTACGTAATTGCAACCATCATGTATAGTAACGAAATAGGTAATCGTATCATGTTCTAATCCTGTAGAAGGCATAATTGTTGGATTTGTAGTACTTGGTGTCGTCCAATCATACGTATATGGAGGTACAGAATTTGCAATGTTTGTTACTCCAGCTGTTGGTGAAAATGTTGGACAATAAGAATAAACTGTATCAACAAGATCATAAGTCATTTGGTCTGGAGAAACACTAATTACGACAATTTCAGAAGTACACATGTAATTTCCTAACGTATCATAAACCATTGCTTGGAAAGTAGTGTCTCCCATTGCAACAGCCCAAAAAGAATCTGTATCAGTTAAACCATTGTCCCAATTCACAACTGTAGTAGAACCGCAAGGTACACCAGTAGCATTAATTACAATGTTTTCTAATCCCCAATTATCGCAACAAGTTCCAGAAGATTGTGTTTGAATCCATCTAAACATAGTATTTGTTGTTAGTGCTCCAGGAGGAATTGGAACATTAAATGTACTCCAAGTTGTATAAGGAGTTGCTTGTCCAGCAGAAACGATACTTGTCGACGTGTTTGGATTAGTAGGTAACGTAAATCCACCTGGAGAATAATAAATAATATCAATCCATGTTACTCCGCCATCAATCGAATATTGAATAGAAACACCTTCATCTTGTTCGTCTGGCCCTTCACAAGGAACTGGACCAGCTTGTACTGCATAAACCATATCAAATGAGATTGTTCCACCACAGAAAATATCGAATCCGGCTGTTGTAATAGTTGGTGTTCCTGACCCCGCAGATGCAGCCCAATAATAAGGCGTTCCGGATGGACTAGCACCGCATGGAGTAGAAAAACTTGTTCCACCAGCAACACTCCAACCAGCAGGAACACTAGCACTGTTGAAATTGAAAGATTGACCAGCATTTAATAAGTTTGAAACTGAAGTAATCAAAACAGAATCTCCAATACAAACTAATGTATCCATTGGAGTAATTGTTATAGTACAATTTTGAGCTTTAACAAAACTATTCGTTGATAGAATAAGGAATAAAAGAGGGATTAATTTTCTCATGGTAATAATTATTCTATGATTAGATTTGTAATTACAGGTCTTTCAAAGTTCCAACCACCAGAAAGATTTGGATTTTTTATTAATTGGGTTAATTGTGTTTCTTTAAAATTACAATCACCTTCCAATGTTGTATTTGCTGGAATGTTAATATATGCTGCATGTTCTTTACCTGCTTCACAACCATTACAACCTTCAGTATATTGCAAACCAAAATTAAACAGCAATGATTTCGGCTGATTAGAAAGGTTCTCAATTTTCAAAAAAGTATAAATTAAGGGAAGTTTAAACCCCGCAACAGCACATTCTGTGCGTTTAACATAAAAATTGACGTCACTTGAATTTTCAAGCAATTGCCATTCAGATGTTAATTTAAATTTCTCAGTGTTTTGACTGAACGAAAAACTGGAAAGTAGTACAATAAAAGCGATTAAACTTTTATTAAAATTGATTGATTTAGTCATATTGTTTTGTTTGTCAATTTGTATTCTTATTGATATTCTCGATAAGCACAGGGTGCAAAAGTAGTAAAGTAAAAGAATAAAACATAATCATTTCATTCAAATTGCTTGCTTCCACTTAATAGACGGCAGGAACTGTTAATGGTTGCATCGAAAGCTTTTTCTGTTATTTGGCTGATTTTAATCCAACTATTGAATAGACCATTGGGATTTTATTATCAAAATGTTTGATTCTAAATTTTTTCGGTTCAAATTCTACAGTTTCACTGAAACAGTTATAGGGTGAATAGTCGAATTCATCCAAAGAATTGATCTGAATATTGTTTTTAATCAATGCATTAACAACTTCACTTATACCATGGTTCCACATAACATATTCTTGAGAAAGAGCAGCGCTTTTATCTGCATATGTGCCATTATATGTTTCGATGATTGGTCCTGAATTAGAGTAGTTGTAACCAATTTTATCAAAATTATCATCAAACATCCAAACGACTGGATGAAATTCCACAAAAACGAATTTACCTTCTGGTTTAAGGAATTTAGAAATTATTTCAGCCCATTTATCCATGTCTGGAAGCCACCCAATTGTTCCATAACTCGTAAAAACAATGTCAAACTGTTGATTCAAATGGGCTGGTAAATCATAAATATCACAACAAATAAAAGTTGCATCAATCCCCGTCTTTATTGCTAATTCATTGGCACTTTCAATGGCTTTGTCCGATAAATCAATTCCTGTTACATCAGCTCCCATTCGACCAAGTGAAAGGGTGTCTTGACCAAAGTGACATTGCAAATGAAGGATGCTTTTCCCTTTTATATCACCCAAAAGAGCTAATTCAATGGGGTTCAAAGAAGTATTGCCATTTAGGAAGCCTTCAACGTCATAGAAATCAGATGTTAAATGAATAGGAGTTTTCTTATTCCAAGATTCTTTATTGATCGAGAGGTAGTTGTTTTCTGATTGCATTGTTTATCGTTTTACAAAACGGATTGTTTGAGATTCATTCCCGTTTAAAAAAGTAAAGAAATAGATTCCATCTACTAAATCAGAAATATCTACAAATTCATTGTAGCTCTCGAAAAACTTTACGTTCTTTCCAGAAATAGTTGTAATCTGAATAGCTGTTATGTTTTCTGAATTTTCAATTCCTTTAATTGAAATAGAATTCAAAGCAGGATTTGGATAAAGAGTTAACTTATTATCTGGAGTAAGATCATTCAATGCAGCATAACCTATTTTGCCATTGATATCGTATTGCATGAAAAATTCCCATATTTTGATTGAAGCATCAATATCTCTATTTGTAACACCAACAGTAAAAGGTGCTCCAGGCCAAGTATGTCCGCCACCAATTATTTTATAATGTTCAACATCAACTCCATTTAATCCATTAGGATATAGGTAATGTTCGGCAGTACAGCCATCAGTCAAATTAATGTTTGGAACAGGAGTCATAATTGCAGGAACATCATTGCTATTATAAGTTGCCCAATAAGAGAGTGTGCTTGGAGTGGATAAAAAACTACCTGAACCAGTGTAAGCAACAGTTGCATCTGCTGTACCGTGTATTTCCAATACTGGCATTGGATGCGAAGGATTACATGTTGTTATTTGATTTACATTGAATGATCCTGTTACAGAAGCAATCGCAGCAATTCGCGTGCTTAATTCACATGCCAACGTATAACTCATGAAACCGCCATTCGACATTCCTGTGCTGAAAACGCGATCTTGGTTTATTGAATAATTTAAGGACAATGAATCTATTAATGCAGAAGTAAATCCAATATCATCAACTGATCCACCCCATCCAGAATTCCAATAGGGTTGACCAGAGCCATCTAGAGTTCCCATTGGGTGAACCAATAAAAATCCTGCCGTATCGGCAATTGGACGAAAATCACCGTACATCATTTGTTGCGAGGCATTACTGGTGTATCCATGGAAATTAAATACAAGTGGGGCAGGAGTCCCAGCTGAATAACTTGCAGGTACATATAAAATATATGTTCTTGTTAGTCCACCATGGGTGATACTTCCGTTGATTGTTTGTTGAGAAAAACTTGTATTCAAAAATAAAAGCGAAGTAATAATGACTAAAATTGATTTCATTGAATGATTTTTTTTAAAGATACAATTTATCTCAGTTATTCATAAGTCTTCGAAGAATCAGAAACCATTTCTTTTATCTGAGACATTTCGTTTTCATCTAAATACCGCCATTCACCAATTGGAAGGTCCAAAGAAATATTCATAATCCGAATGCGTTTTAACGCTACTACGTCATAATCCAGGTATTCACACATCCTACGTATTTGACGGTTCAAACCTTGTGTTAAAATAATAGTAAACGAAAATTTACTTATTTGTTTGACAAAACATTTTTTCGTAATCGTTTCCAAAATCGGAATTCCATTACCCATATCCTCAATGAATCCTTGCGTAATGGGCTGGTTTACCGTAACTATGTATTCTTTTTCGTGGTTATTTCTTGCTCGAAGAATTTTATTGACAATGTCGCCATCGTTCGTTAAAAAAATCAATCCTTCACTTGGCTTGTCTAATCGTCCAATTGGGAAGATGCGTTTTGGATGGTTAATGTATTCAATAATATTATCTTTTTCGGCTTTAATATCTGTCGTACACACGATGCCGATAGGCTTGTTGAAAGCGATATAAATGAATTCTTCTTTTGGAGCAGAAATAAGTTTACCATCAACATGCACTTCATCTCCAGGATTAATTTTAGTTCCCATTTCAGGAACAAGGCCATTAATTGTTACTCTGCCTTCTTCAATTAATTTATCAGCAGCTCTTCGCGAACAAAAACCTGCTTCACTTAAAAATTTATTTATACGTGTTGACTCCATTTGAAGGTATTCATTATTAATTGCAAAAGTACATGAAAAGAAGGGAATATAAGAGGAATAACGTGCCAATTGAATTTAGTGAATCTTCTTTCATCATTTCAAAAAACTCGTTTAAGTCAAGATGCTTTGTCTTTATGTATGAAGTATGCATGCCTTTTTCGCGAAAAATAATTTATATACGTTTATAATAATAAAATGTAAAGCTTTTCACTATTGAAGTTTAGTTTGATTATTTTTGTTACGAATCATTATTCGGAAAGGTCATCATGGATGTATTGAAGAGATATGAAATTATTAAAGAGTTTTGCACGAATACTGTAAGGTTAAGGCTGCTTTCTAATGGTATAATTCACTATTCTTTTCTACCGAATTCTATTGTATGTGAAGTTGAACATCAAATAAACCATGATGCAATCGTAAACTTCACGCAAAATATCAAACATTTTTTTTTAGTAGATTCAGGTGAATTTGTAGATCTAACACCAGAGGCAAGAACATTAGTTCGGAAATTAGAAGAAATAGCTCCTATTGCCGCAAGAGCTGTTGTTGTACAAACACTTGCTGAGCGTATTTTAATGAATTTTTATATCACTTTCCATAAGCCAATTGTATCAACAAAGGTGTTTTCAAATCATGAAACTGCCTTAGAATGGATTGAAAACAAAAAAGCCTTAACTATTTCTAATTAAGGCCTTCATATAATTGATTAAACCTTAAGAATCGAAAATAGTTCTTTTAAATTCTGATATCAAAATTGCAGTTGCAACTGAAACATTTAAAGATTCGGCCTCACCGAAACGTGGTATTGAAATTGGATGAGTAATCAGTGGCAGAAGGTCAGATGAAATTCCATTCCCTTCGTTACCCATTAATAAAACTCCATTTTCAAGGTGTTTATCAGTATAGATATTTTTTCCTTCAAGCAAAGCTCCGTATATTACTAAAGAACAATTGCTTAACCAGTCAAACAAGTCTATATAATGTATTTGAACTCTAAAGATTGCACCCATACTAGCTTGAACTACTTTTGGATTGTACCAGTCAACGGTGTTTTTTGAACAAACAATATCTGAAATGCCATACCAATCAGCAATTCTTAAAATTGTTCCAAGATTACCAGGGTCTTGAATTCCATCTAATGCTATGATTAGTTTTTCTGCATTAATTGATGGGGAGTTAATTTTTTGACGAAGAATAGCGAATGCTTTATTCGGTGTCTTTAATGTTGAAATTTGTTCTAATTCTTTATGCGAAATTTGGTTTGACTCACCTTTAAAATCCCTTATGTCAAATTCTAATGTGTGAATAATCGTTTCAATTGAATCAAGTGAAAATTTCAATGCTTCATTAACCATTTTTTCACCCTCAACAATATAAAGTCCGAGCTCATCGCGATGTTTTTTTAGATGCAAGGAACGAATCCACTTAATCTTATTCTTTGAAAGTTCTGACACTGATTCTTTATTATTATTTTTGTTCGGTATAGATATGCATAAAACATTCAAATTTACATATATTCTTTTAATTATTGCCGTTACAGCTTATAGTTGTAGACAGGCGAAATATGTGCCTGAAGGAAAGTTCTTATTAAAGAAAAACATAATTCATGTTGAAGAAAAGAATTTAGATGAAGATGAAGTTTCGAATATAATTCGTCAAAAACCAAATTTCAAAACAGTTGGATTTAAAATACGCTTGTGGGCATATAACAGAGTAGATTCTGTAAATGTTGCGAATAAAAGAATTCGAAAAAACAGAAAAATCAGATTAAAAAATCAAGAAATTCTGGCACATCGAGATAACGTTAATTTGCGTAGAATAGAAAAATCTCGAAGAAAAGGAAAGGAATTATATACTGAAAAACTTGTTAGTCTTAAGGATACGGTCACTCCAAGAATGTTTTTTAGAGAATGGTTTAAATACAAGATAGGCGAAAAACCTGTTGTTTTTGATAGTATTCTATTTAATAAGTCACTCGAACAATTATCTGTTTTCATAAAGAATAGAGGGTATTTTTATGGTGCCATTTCAGGTGATGTATCTTATAAACGAAAAGCGAAAGTAAGATATAACATAACAACAGGACCTCAATATATTATAGATTCAGTATACATTGTTTCTGAAAATCCAACAGTAACAAATGATTATTTAAGTTTTGTGAAAAAGGAAGAAGGGGCTTCTTTAATTGGGTTGCCATTTGATAAAGATTATTTAAATACATATAGAAATCGAGTTGCAAAATACATGCGCGACAATACCTTATATGGATTTAGTAGTTCCCATATAAATTTTGAAGCTGATACGATTTTTGCTACAATGAAAGTGAATTTAAAAATACGCTTTACGAATCGTATGACGCGATCAAGCTATAATCGAGATTCATTGGTAGAAGTTTTACATCAAGAAACAGAAGTTCGAAATGTCTACTTTCATATTTCAGATTCCACCTATTTTGATGGTAATTTCAAAAAAACTGTTGAAGATTTGGGATTGACACTTTTGGACCAACAATTTATAAGAACCATCGATACATTCTTGTATGCTGAGATGAAGAAAAAGAATTCAGATGAATTAAATCCTTATAGAATTGCAACTTTTCTGTACAATGGTAAGTTAAGTATCAATCCTGATGTAATAGAAATGCAGAATTATCTAGAGCATGATAATTATTACAAAGAATATTATTTGGAAAGAACGTATAGTAGGTTATTGCAACTCGGTCTTTTCAAAGTTATTAAACCAATTCTTATTGAAATCCCAAATACAAATTTAATTGATGTTCATTACTATTTGGTTCCTTCTCAAAAAAAGAATTATAGCTTTGAACCAAAAGCTACTAATTCCAATGGATTCCTAGGAGTTTCAGCTTCAATTAATTATACGAATAAAAATTTATTTGGAGGAGCTCAAAAAATGACCTTTTCTTTAAGCGGTGGTTTTGAATCTCAACCTCCGGTTTTTGACGAGACTTTAGATGGGGATAAAATAAAAAAAGCAGGAAGAAGTTTCAACACATTTGAGATAGGTCCAAGTTTAAAGTTCGACATTCCTGGATTATTTCCAGCTAAATTAACATCTCTTTCTAAGCGCCAACGTCCTAGAACAGTTATTTCAAGTGCCTATAATTACCAGTTAAGAACAGATTTTAAACGACAAATTCTTCAATTGAATTATTTATGGAAATTCTATGTTTCTAAAACACAAATTTTCCAAATTGGATTACCTGGAATGTCAATTGTGAAATTTGTTAGAATTGAAAATAGTCCAAGTTTTCAATCAAAATTAGATCTGATAAATGACCTATTTTTAAAAAATGCATATAGTAATCAATTTATTTGGCAAGACTGGAAGTTAACTTTTGAATTTAATAATAAAGAAAAAGATGACAAAAAGAAAAACTTCTCGTTCTACATGAATTCGAGTTTTGACCCTGCAGGTAACACTTTGGCTATTTTTAAAAAATATCAAGATACTCTTGTAAATGGGCAAAGAACAATTTTCGGAGTGGGTTATTCTCAATTTGCACGACTTGATAACGATATAATAGCATCTAATCTACTGGGTAAAAAAAGTAGTTTACACGGTCGTTTACAAATTGGAGGAGGTATTCCTTATGGTAATTCGACAACATCGATGCCATATGATTATAGTTTTTTTGCAGGTGGGGCAAATGATAATAGAGGGTGGAGAGCGCGTGCCTTGGGACCTGGATCTTATAAATATTATTTAGATACGAATAGGACAGCAACGCAAATTGGAGATTTAAGAATCGGTTCAACACTTGAATTGAGATTCGATATGGGGTCAATTTTAAAAGGCGCATTCTTTATGGATGCTGGAAATGTTTGGACATTAAAAGAGGATGTTAACAGAGTTGGGGGGCAGATTTCCAATGATTGGTATAAACAAATTGCAGTCTCGGGAGGCTTAGGATTAAGATTAGATCTTGAGTTTTTTGTTATTAGGTTGGATTTAGGAATACCACTAACAAATCCTGCTCTACCTCAAGGCAGTCGATGGATATTCCAAAGCAGAAGTGCCTATTATGATGAAGGATTCATTGCTTTCGGTGCTAATTACAAAGATTATTTACCGAAACCTTTTACGCCAAATATTCATTTTGGAATTGGTTACCCATTCTAAAAAAGATCTTTTAATCTTCTAAGACAGTTAAATTAGCAAAACGCAGTAATACCGTTTTTGCGCCATGATGTGGAAAGAAAATTGTCGCTTTTTTATCTGGCCCTTCTCCTTCCATTTTAGTCACTTTTCCTTTGCCAAAACGGTCATGCATAACATTGTACCCCACTTTTAAATCAGCTGTTGACCCTTGTTTCTCAGGAGAATTACCTACAGTATTAATTGATTTAAACGAACCTCCTGGCGAACTAACAGGTTTGTTTAATCCTCCTGTAAATGGTTGGTCATAATTCATTGAGCGACCAGATAGTGATTTCCCCGTTCCACGCTGTGGTGTTTCGAAATTCAAATATTGTTGGTCAATTTCATCTATGAATCGGCTTTGCTCAGAGGATACTAAATTGCCCCATATAAAACGAGATGTAGCGAATGATAATGTACATGAATCTTTCGCTCGTGTAACAGCCACATAAAACAAACGTCGTTCTTCTTCTAATTCTGTTCTTGAATTCAACGCCATTTGAGATGGGAATAAATTTTCTTCTAATCCTACCAAGAATACATGCGGAAATTCTAATCCTTTACTCGAGTGAATCGTCATCAAGGTGATGTGGTTTTTATCATCTCCTTTGTCGTCATCTGCATCTGTTAAAAGTGCCACGTCAATCATGAATTCAGAAAGTGATTGATTCGCGTCCTCTTCTTGATTCACAGTAAATTCCTTAATACCAGCTAATAAAGCTTCGATATTTTGGTATCGTTCAACTTCTTCTGGACCTTTGTCTTTCTCTCCGTATAATTCTTTTAAAATCCCTGATGATTTAGCAATGTGCTGGGCTAATTCATACGCATTCATCGTGTCTAATTGCGCCGTAAAACTCTTAACCATCGTTGTGAATTCGTACAACTTCGTTTTTGTTCCAGCATTTAGAGCAACGGGATATTGCTGCAAATTCGCAATAACATCCCAAATACTTACTCCATAATTATTTGATGCGATAATGATGTTTTCAATAGATGTTTTACCAATTCCTCTCCGAGGATAGTTGATAACTCTTTTCAATGCTTCTTCATCTCTCGGATTGGTTGTCAACCTGAAATAAGCTAAAATGTCTTTTATTTCTTTCCGCTGATAAAAGGAAAGTCCACCGTAAATTTTATAAGGGATATTTAATTTTCTTAAAGCCTCTTCAAACGAACGTGATTGCTTATTTGTGCGATAAAGTATTGCAAAATCATTGTACGACGAGTCTGTACTTTGTTTGATATCAAATATTTTGTTCGTTATTACGCGCCCTTCTTCATTATCTGTTAACGTGCGAATTACTGAAATTTTTGAGCCTTCCTCATTCGAAGTCCAAACATTCTTTTTTATTTGATCTTCGTTTTTCGCAATAATACTATTTGCTGCATCAACAATGTTTTTGGTACTTCTATAATTTTGTTCTAGTTTGAACAATTTGAAATCAGCGTAATCTTTTCTGAAGTTTAATATGTTTTGAATATTTGCTCCTCGGAAAGAATAAATACTTTGTGCATCATCACCAACCACACAAATGTTTTCATACACCGCTGCAAGTTTCTTGACAATCAAGTACTGTGCATAATTTGTATCTTGGTACTCATCAACTAAAATGTATTTAAATTTCTGCTGATAATAGTGAAGTACATCAGGAAAATCTCTCAATAAGACGTTTGTTTGAAACAATAAATCATCAAAATCCATTGCGCCAGCTTTAAAACACCTTGTCACATATGTCTTATAAATTTGAGCCAATTCTGGTCTTCTAGATTGTGCATCTTCATTGATGATGTCGTTGTTTTGAGCGTATGCGTCTGCTGAAATTAAATTATTTTTCGCTGAAGAAATACGACCTAAAACCATTCCGGTTTTGTAAATTTTATCGTCTAAATTTAATTCTTTGATGATGTCTTTTAAAAGACTTTTTGAATCTTGTGTATCGTAAATTGTAAAGTTTGTTGGGTATCCAAGTCGATCAGCATTGTAACGCAATATTCTTGAAAAAACAGAGTGAAATGTACCCATTGTAATGTTTTTTGCCTCAGAAGAACTTACTATTTTACCGATTCTTTCCGACATTTCTTTAGCTGCTTTGTTGGTAAACGTTAATGCCATAATGTTAAAAGGATCAATTCCTTGTTCCATCATGTATGCAATTCGAAAAGTTAAAACACGCGTTTTTCCAGAACCCGCTCCAGCAATTACCATGGTTGGTCCATAAATTGATTCGACAGCCTCGCGCTGACTTATGTTTAATTCATCCAAATAACTCATGGAAATTCCCTTTTTATGATGTTGACTCTTACTTAGAAATACCGATTTAAAAGCTAACAAATTTACTAAATCTAAGTGATTTAAAATTCAATTTTTCTTGAAATTAAAAATATTTCACACAAAAAAAGAACAGTAATAATTTATGTTTTAAAGCTATTAAATAGTACTTTCGCATACTGAAAACGTGAAATATGAATCATTCGATTAAACCAGGAGTAGCTACAGGCGACGAAGTTCAAAATATATTTAAATACGCAAAGGAAAAAGGTTTTGCCTTACCCGCTGTGAATGTTACAGGGTCATGCACAATTAATGCTGTTTTAGAAACTGCGGCCAAAGTTAATGCGCCAGTAATTATTCAATTTTCAAATGGTGGAGCGCATTTCAATGCTGGTAAAGGTTTATCAAATGTTGATGAAAAAGCGGCAATTGCTGGTGGTATAGCAGGAGCGAAGCATATTCACACATTGGCAGAAGCATATGGAGCAACGGTTATTTTACACACAGATCACTGTGCGAAAAATTTACTCCCATGGATTGACGGATTATTAGATGCAAGTGAAGTGTTTTTTAAAGAAACAGGAAAGCCTTTATATAGCTCACACATGTTAGATTTATCGGAAGAGCCGATTGAAGAGAATATAGAAATTTGTAAAAAATACCTTGCTCGCATGAGTAAAATGGGTATGACATTAGAAATTGAATTGGGTATCACTGGTGGTGAAGAGGATGGTGTTGATAATTCAGACGTTGATAGTTCAAAATTGTATACGCAACCAAATGAAGTAGCATACGCATATGAAGAACTTATGAAAGTTTCGGATAAATTTACAATTGCTGCTGCTTTTGGAAATGTTCACGGAGTTTACAAGCCTGGAAATGTGAAATTGACTCCGAAGATTTTATTGAATTCTCAAAATTACGTTCAAGAGAAATTTAATACGGGTCATAATCCAGTTGATTTCGTATTTCATGGTGGTTCTGGTTCAACTGTTGAAGAAATTCGTGAAGCAATTGGTTATGGTGTAATTAAAATGAATATTGATACTGATTTACAATTTGCATTTACAGAAGGTATCAGAGATTATATGGTCAATAAAATTGATTACTTACGTGCACAAATAGGTAATCCAGAAGGTTCAGACAAACCAAATAAGAAGTATTATGATCCTCGTAAATGGTTGCGTGAAGGTGAAGTAACTTTCATTGATCGACTTGTTCAAGCTTTTGAGGATCTAAACAATATTAACACATTATAAGAATTCTTAATACTGAATTCCAAATTCCAAAAATTATAGAATATGAGTAGTTGGTTTAATAGAAAAAAAGAAGGAATTACAACTTCTACAAAAGAGAAAAAAGAAACACCAGAAGGTTTGTGGTCAAAATGTTCGAATTGTAAAACATTATTTACAGCGGATGATTTAGAGAAAAATTCTTTTGTGTGTGATCGTTGTTCTCATCATGAACGTATCGGTTCTGAAGAATATTTTCAAATTTTATTTGATGATGGAAAATACACAGAGCTTGATAAGAAATTAACTTCTGGTGATCCTTTGCATTTTGAAGACACGAAAAAATATGTAGAGCGAGTTAAAGCAACACAGAAAAACACGGGATTATTTGATGCAATAAGAACTGCAAAAGGTAATTTAGACGGAAATGAATTTGTTGTTGCAGCGATGGATTTCTCTTTTATTGGTGGATCTTTGGGTTCTGTAATGGGAGAAAAAATTGCACGTGCTATTGACGAGGCAATCAAAATCAAATCACCGTTTATGATCATTTCTAAATCAGGTGGAGCAAGAATGATGGAAGCAGGTTATTCATTGATGCAAATGGCAAAAGTTTCTGGTAAACTAGGTCAATTAGCTGAACATAAATTACCATACATCTCCTTTTTAACAGATCCAACAACGGGTGGTGTAACGGCTTCTTTTGCCATGTTGGGAGATATCAATATTGCTGAGCCAGATGCCTTAATTGCATTTGCAGGACCACGAGTAGTCAAAGAAACAATTGGTCGCGATTTGCCTGAAGGATTTCAAACTTCAGAATTTGTGTTAGAACACGGATTCTTAGATTACATTGTTGATCGAACTAAATTGAAAGAAACATTAGCGTTATCACTGAAGTTATTCAAAAACTAATGGCATTTGTTTACAGGGAAATCTAAAAAAAACATCTTTAGAACCTGTAATATTTTCATACTAATAGATTCTTAGTTCGTCGGTGCTTACGACTATATTGCGCTGTGTTCCACAAAATTCTAATCGTTTTGGATTGTTACAGGTAGAATCATTCGAAAGTAACCTGCATTAATGTCCTCCGGTTAGGTATTTGTTGATGGATATCGTTTTTGAACTTGAGTTTAAAGCAAATAAAAAAGTCCGATACAAGATCGGACTTTTTTAACTTATTTCTTAACGATTCTAAATTCTGTTCTTCGATTTAACTGATGTTCCTCAGTAGAACATGTAGATTCAGTAATCCCCTCACATTCACATTTATTAATCAATTTACTTTCTCCATATCCTTTTCCATAGATGCGAGAAGGATTAGTGATACGTGATTTAATATAATCTGCCGATGACTTAGCACGACGACTTGATAAATCCTCATTGTAAATTACTGATCCTCTACAATCTGTATGGGAACCAAGTTCTATTTCCATTGTTGGATTATCATTCATGACTTTAACAATTTTGTCTAGATCGCGTTTAGCATCATTGCGAATGTTTGCTTTGTCAAAATCAAAGTAAATATTTTTGATTCCATAAAGACTAGCAAGATCAGTTCCAATTTCAGATTTATTCAAATCAATTGTAACTTTTATTTTCTCATCTGTCCCAAGCTTTTGAGTTAAATCCAATGTTTGCGCAATGTAATCTTCTTTGGAAACTTTTAATTGAACATCCAAAGGCTCACCAAAGAAACGATTTGGCAATGGTTTCAACTTAAAGTTACCATTCGCGTCTGCGTAAACAGTTTCTACAACTTTGTTCGTTCTTAAATCAATGACTTCAACTTTAGAATTTGGAAGAATTGCTTTTGTTCCTTTGTCAGCAACAACACCTTCAATAACATAGTTTTTAACAGGTGTAATTGTTCCTTTTATAGCGTTAAGAATTACTTCCTTATTAATTTCTTGGTATTGATCTGTACATTCTGTTTTAAAATCTTCCTCATACATGTTGACGTTATCATTTGCATTTACATAGGCAAGTGTATATGTTTTACAAGCTTGTAAATTTGTAATGAAAATACCATCTTTCAAACGTGGATAGATTGTTCTTGACAAAGCTTCATCCCCACAATCTTTACATTTCAATGTCATTGCAACTGGAAAATCTTCAGGTAAAGGTGAATTATCATAGTTTCGTATTAAACCTTTTAATACAGCAAGGCTTTTAACCCCTAAATAATCATTGTTGATTTCATATATGTCCTTTTCACCATAACCGTCGCCTCTGAATGAAGTTAAGTAACCTCTTAAACCATCAATTGTAGTAGTATAATAAATGTCGTCATTTGTTGAGTTAAAAGGGAATCCTAAATTTCGTGATTCTGACCATGTTCCATTATCCAACAAATCAGCATTCATGATATCAAATCCTCCAATACTTTTCTCACCGTTTGATGAGAAATAAAGCATTTTATTGTCAATAGAAACAAACGGCGCATCTTCGTCGAAAGCAGTATTAATTTTATCACCTAGGTTTATTGGTGCGGACCAAGTAGTATCGCCTGTTTTTTTAATGACGTATAAATCTCTGCTTCCAAATCCACCTGGACGATCAGAAGAGAAAAACAAGCGTGAACCATCATGACTCATCATACAATGTGTTTCCCAAAACTCACTATTTAAACCAGTAATATTTAAAGCTTTTATATCATTGAATTTAGCTGCGTAGAAATCAGAGTAATAAATATCACCAGAGCCTGTAGAATCTTCGTACAAGTAAATTCTTCTTTCGTCAGAACTAACCGCTATTGTTGCTTCGTTTCTTTTCGGTAAGCAAAAATCCAATTTCATTGCTGCAGTCCAAGTCAAGTCATAATCCAAATAACTTACATAAACATCTTCCGGATATTGATTAATTGCAGGATCGCGAAAATTCTCAGTTGAGTTGTTTTCCCATGGTCTTCTTGAAGTGAAATACAAAGCTGAACCATCCAACGAAATAACAGGTGAATAATCCGGGTAAATAGTATTAACGGAAACGCCTAAATTTTTCAACACAACATTACCAGGCGCTGCAATTGCTTTCTGTGCATTTTCACATTGGGTGATTTTCAGTTTAGCAAGCGTAATCGTTTCCGATTTACCGTTTGAATTCGTGAGAAATGCTTTATAATACTCGGTTGCCTTTTCTAAATCGCCACTTAATTGATATGCATTACCTAAATGATAAAAGGCATCAGCTGGCGCACTTTGCTCATTGGTGTTGAACGCATCATAATGAGGTTTTGTATTTGTAATTGCTTTAGTTAAAAATGGAATTGCAGCTTTGTAATCTTTTCTAATTTCTAATGCTAAAAATCCTTTTCGATAGTTGTAATTCGGGCTTTCTGGTTGAAAAGTCAACAATTTGTCAGTAATCATCTCGGCATGAAAAAAACTTCCTTCTACCATCATTCGGGAGTTTTCACTCAAAAGTTTATCTTCATTTGAAGTTTGAATCAATTCTTTGACTTGATTGTCGGTTAATTGCGAAAATGAGCTTAAAGATGTCAATAAGGAAAAAAAGAGTATTAAACGTGGTTTCATATCAATAAAGGTATCTTGTTGGTTTTGAATTACTAAATATGTGCAAATGTAAGTTTAAATTTTTACAATACGAAATTCTCTGCGACGACTCGCAAGGCATTCTTCTTCGCAACAATAAGACTTTTCGTTTCCTTCTAATACACAATGGAGTCGCTTACAACTTTCGATTCGCTTTATCCTTTTCTGTAAAGACGATTCGGCTTTAATATACTTTCTTTGATGCAAGATGTGGACACTTTAGAACATCGGTCAGCAAGTGATAAATTTTTATTTTATTGTTGCATTACCACTCTCGAGCAACACCAACGTTGTCCGTTAAAATAGTTCACAAAATAAACGCCATTACTGTAT
The DNA here is from genome assembly GCA_947476515.1 of Flavobacteriales bacterium. Taxonomy (GTDB): domain Bacteria; phylum Bacteroidota; class Bacteroidia; order Flavobacteriales_D; family Crocinitomicaceae; genus UBA952. Next base: position 2,486 of record CANJQZ010000010.1, on the reverse strand, counting down.
CTTCCAATGTCGCAAGTTGTTTCTCTGTCAACATCTAACAACACTTGCTCCAAAATCTTACCATTTACATCCGTAATAAAAACTTCTGTGATTTCTTTTGGACTTCGTATATGAAAAATACCATTCGTTGGGTTAGGGTAGAGCAACATTTGGATTCCCAAGGAAGGAACAATTCTATTGGTGTCTAATGGTTGATTTGCATGCAAAGAATCTCTAATGCCATAAGGATTAATCATCAATAAATTGGTGTCAATAAGAACGATTTGTTCGGGAGAAATAAATTCTTCGCAATCAGGAGTGATACTCATTAAACGCGCAATACGAACTAAAATCTCTCTAAATGATTCCACCTTGTAACCGTCTGTGCTTGGTTCAATGTGCGTTCCGCCGACGCCACTGTGATTTGTTAAGAATGTATACGTTCCATTTGTTGCAAGAGCAATTGATCTGCACAAAAATTCAGTTGATTTATCGATTCCAGAACAACCTACCGGGATGATTCTAATTCCCATTTTAGCAGCTAACTGAGAAACATCCATTAAGCGTTGCAAGTTTTCTTCTGCCTTATGAGGAGGAGCATCCAATACCCAAAATAAGATGCGTGCTCTAGCAGAAGTACTCCAGTTTAAATTTTTCAATGCAGCCATCAACGCTTCGTCAGCCGCTTCTGGATAATCGCCACCGCCGCCAGCTTCATTCGCATTGATAAAACTTTTCACTAAATCAATACTTGAGCTAAAAGGCGATTCAACTGTAACATAATCATCTCCATTGTCTCTGTAAAATACGCTTGCCATTCGAACATTGATATGCTTGTTTTCATCAGCAATTGAAGAAATTACATTATCTAAATCCATTTTTAAATAATTGATTTCATCACCCATACTTCCAGTTGCATCAACTACGAAAGCGATATCAAGTTGATCTGAAACGGTGCAAGGAATATCAATCTTAAAACTATTTACTCCTTTAGAAAATGAATGAAGATTTTTAAACGATTCTTTAAAATCTCCTTTCGCAGTGTTTATAGCATATTTGTTCAAATTTGCTTGATCAAAATTAGCGTCCCATAATTCTGCTTTCCCAGTATTATCTGTTCTTGCACTCCAAATGACAGAACCTGAAGCGTCAGTTAATTGCACCTCTGCATCAATAACCGGCATGCCAGAAGGTAAAGTCAATTGTATACAAAACCGTTCTTTTTTATTGCTTTTCCATATCCCCGAATATGCAGCAAATTCGTTCTTATTTAAATCGTTCCATAAACCCCATTTTGCAAAATCATTTACTTCTCCAGCTGTTAAAACGCCTATTTTTATTGTGTTTGTCCCTCCACCATGATCACTAATATCATCTTTAGATATTCCTTCAGAATCTGTTGTCCACGAATAAGTAACTGTTTCACTCCCTTCACTGCGAATTGTAATTTCGCTTAATTCACTTTTGCTTTCAGGTGCACTATAAGATTTCGCGGCATGGCCACTCGAGCGAGTTCCTCTTACTTCCAATTCAGAAATCATTTTCTCTTCAACTAATCCAATGTTCATTATGTTTTTTGAACCGTCACCAGCATTGATAGAATTTAATTCAGAAATATACCCATCAGCAATTGCGAAAACTTTTACGCGACCAGGTTTTGTTTTGAAATCAAAATTTCCTTTTTCATCCGGAACAACATATGTAGTGTCACTTTCTTCAACTACCATCAACTTCACATTGTTGAGCGTGTTTTTGGATTTCATTTCATAAACATTTCCTTGGAAATTTGCTTGAGCAACAAGCGGTTCGGTTGCAACTATAAAACAAATGAGTATCAGGTTTTTCATAAGTAGGACTTTTATTATTTTTTTCTATTCATTGAACTTAGCGCTATACAATTAGTATTTGAATTCGTTCAAATAAGGAACGTTTAAAGGATGCATTAATACTATTTTTCCACGATCAAAATAAATTAGGAAAGAACAAAAATATTACCGAAGTTTAGTCAAGTATTGATATAATATTTACTTAATAATCAACGTCATGAAAAAAATAGCTGTAATTCTTAGTTTTACATTACCAATTTTCTGTTCAGCTCAAACAATTCATTTTGATGATAGAGAATCTCCTTATGCTATATATCTTGGTTTTGTAAACACTTTTACTATTTTACCAGCAATTGGAATGGATGCCAAAGATCTGGTTGTTTCTTGTGTCAATTGCCAATTAGAGAAATTAACAAATAGTGATACAGAGCATTTGAAGTACAACATCACACCGGACAAAGGTTTTACGAAAGTTCAATTACAAATTCGTGATAAAAAAGATGTTTTGATTAAGGAGGAAAATTTTCAAGTTTCTCGCTTGCCATATTTTGAGATTTTTATAGGAAATCAATCAAATGGTGAAAGTATCAATAAAGAAAATTTAAAATTATCTGCTGGATATCCTTCGGAGGTTTCATTAAAAATTCCTTTGCAAATCCTTTCTTGGGAAGTTACACTTGG
>CANJQZ010000009.1 GCA_947476515.1 Flavobacteriales bacterium | reverse complement strand
TGATAATTTATTGATTTTAAAAGATGGAAATTCTATTCTTCGAACCAGTGAAATGGATGGCTATAATCATATTTATCGTCTAGATTTTAATGGAAATTCCACACAAATCACAAAAGGAAAATGGGATGTTATTGAAATGTTAGGTATTGACGAAAATTCTAATACCATTTATTTTTCTTCGGCCATGTATGCTGCTATTTCTAAGACAATTCATTCTGTATCTTTAGATGGAAAAAATGTTACTTTGATTAGTCCAAAAGATGGATATAATGATGCTTCATTTACGACTGGTATGAATTATTTTGTTTTGTCACATTCCAATGCGAATACTCCTCCAGAGATCAGTTTGAACAAAAATGATGGTTCCTTTATTCGTTCATTAGAGGATAATAGTGACTTGAAGAAAAAATTGGCAGGAATGAATTTATGCAAAAAAGAATTTCTTTCCTTTAATTTAAATGGCTTTGACTTGAATGCAACTATGATGAAGCCCACTAACTTTGACCCAAATAAAAAATACCCAGTATATATGACGGTTTATGGTGGACCTGGTCACAATGAAGTTACTGATGCTTGGGATGGTCAAGATTATATGTATCATCAACTTTTAACTCAAAAAGGATACATTGTAGTTTGTGTAGACCCGAGAGGAACCATGTATCGCGGCGCAGAGTTCAAAAAATCAACCTACTTACAATTGGGTAAGTTAGAAACAGAGGATGTTATTGCAACCGGAAAAGCATTGCAGGCCTTATCTTATGTAGACCCGAATCGGATTGGTATAATGGGTTGGAGTTATGGTGGTTTTATGGCGACTTTAGCAATAACAAAAGGTGCAGATGTGTTTAAAATGGCAATTGCAGTTGCTCCTGTTACCAATTGGCGTTTTTATGATAATATATATACCGAACGCTTCATGCGAACCCCTAAAGAAAATGAAGATGGATACGATAAAAATTCACCTATTAATTTTGTAGATCAATTGAAAGGAAAGTTTTTACTCATTCATGGAGTGACAGATGATAATGTTCATTTTCAAAATTCAATGTCGCTTATTAATGCCCTCATTAAAGCGGATAAGCAATTTGACTTTTTTGCCTATCCTAATAAAAATCATGGAATTTATGGTGGAAATACCCGCAATCATTTGTTTAAGATGATGTTAGACTATGTAGAGGAAAATCTATAATTCTGTTTATTTATTTTTTTATTCTATTTTGTGAAAAAATAAGACTTTGCGATATCATAGAACAAATTTCTTTTCGTATTTTAGGCCTTAGATTTCAAAACGGATAATAAAGTATAAGATGAGCGAAGTTGCAAAGATTGAATTAGATGGTAAAATATATGAATTACCAGTTATAACAGGCACAGAAAATGAGAAAGCAATTGATATTTCTAAATTGCGTGATTTAACCGGATATGTTACCCTAGACACAGGATATAAAAATACAGGAGCAACAACAAGTTCCATAACTTTCTTGGATGGTGAATTAGGTATTTTACATTATCGTGGCTATTCAATTGAACAATTAGCATCTAAAGCATCTTTTATTGAGGTTTCCTACTTGTTAATTTATGGTGAATTGCCCACCCAAACTGAGTTAGATGGCTTTGAATCAAGTATTAAAAAACATACTTTAGTTCATGAAGACATGAAGCAATTTTTTGAGGCATATCCTTCAAAAGCTCATCCAATGGGGGTTTTGTCGTCAATGATTTCTTCACTTTCAACTTTTTATCCTGAATCATTAGATCCTAATAGGAGTAAAGAAGCTAAAGATTTAACCATTCATCGATTAATCGCTAAGTTGCCGACATTAGCCGCTTGGTCTTATAAAAATTCAATGCGTCATCCGTTTATTTATCCAAGAAACGAGTTTGATTATTGTAAAAATTTCCTTTATATGTTGTTTGCAATGCCAACGGAAGATTTTAAAGTCGATCCGGTGGTTGTGGAAGCATTAAATACATTATTGATATTGCATGCTGATCACGAACAAAATTGTTCTACCTCTACCGTGCGTATTGTTGGTTCATCTCAAGCTAATTTGTATTCTACAGTTTCTGCTGGAATTTCTGCCTTGTGGGGTCCGCTTCATGGAGGAGCCAATCAAGAAGTAATTGAAATGTTAGAACAAATTCAAAATGATGGTGGAAATGTTGATAAATGGGTAGCGAAAGCGAAAGATAAAGAAGATCCATTCAGGTTAATGGGCTTTGGACATAGAGTTTATAAGAACTTTGACCCTAGAGCAAATATTATCAAAAAAGCGTGTGATGATGTATTAGAAAAATTAAATATCAATGATCCTTTATTGGCAATTGCTAAAAAATTAGAAAAAGTTGCGTTAGAAGATGAATACTTCAAGGCTAGAAATTTATATCCAAATGTCGACTTCTATTCAGGAATTATCTATAAAGCTTTAGGGATTCCCACAGAAATGTTTACAGTTATGTTTGCATTAGGTCGTCTTCCGGGATGGATAGCTCAATGGAAAGAAATGACTGAAAATAAAGAGCCAATTGGTCGACCAAGACAAATTTATATTGGAAAGACTTCAAGAGATTATGTACCTATTTCTGCAAGATAATCCACAATTCGACATAAAAAAAGCGCTTGATTAAGCGCTTTTTTTATGGGGGTAATAATCCTATTAATCTTGGACTCCTTTACTTTTAAATTCTTTAAGGCTTCCAGAAAAAGTCTCATAGGACCTAAAGGTGCAAGGAATATCTCCATTGTATATATTAAACTTTTTTCCAGGTCGTAGACCTATGGATTTTGCTCCATCCTCACTTGAGGTAAGGATCCAAGTAGTGGAAGGATTCATGGTGTTTTTTAACCAATCACCAATTCCCGTATATAAATCAACAATATCAGCAGCTAAACGCTCCCCATAAGGTGGATTAGTTACAATAAAGACTTCTTCTTCTTGATGAACGATATCCCTATAGTCTAATGCACTTATGAGAATGTTCCTACCAAAACTCATTCCTCTTAAGTTCCTTCTTGCCTTTAATACCATTTCATCTGCTATGTCTGAACCGAAAATACGACAAGGTAATTCCCTCACAATTCTTGGTGCTGCATCATAGATTTCATCCCACATCTTTACATCAAAGTTTTTTAGGTTTTTGAAGGTGTAATGCTGTCTCTCAATACTTGAAGGTATTCCGCTTGCTAATAATGCTGCTTCAATAAGTATTGTTCCAGAACCACAAAAAGGATCTAAAAAAGTAGTTTTCCTATCCCATCCTGATTGTCTAATTAAACATGCTGCAACGACTTCATTTAAAGGGGCAGAACCGGTCTCTGTCCGATATCCGCGTTGAAATAAAGGAGCTCCAGAAGTATTTAATGAAATAGTAGCTACATTTTCTCTGATGTATAAATCGATGAGAACACTAGGTGTTTTTAATTCAATGCTCGGTCGATCTAAATCTTTGTCTCGAAAACAATCTACAATAGCATCCTTAACAACTAAGAAAGGATAATGAGAATTTTTGAACAAGGCCGAATTTACAGCACCCTTGATAGCAAAGGTTTGCTTACTATTAAATATGGTTGTCCAATCGATTTGAGCGGATTTTTTATATAAATCATCTTCATTAAAAAGCCTGAAACTAGCCAATTCAACTAAAATTGAAATCGCGCATCTGCAGTGAAGATTTAAAAAATACACATCTCTCCAAGTACCTTTTATCTGAACTGCTCTATTCAACATTTCTATGTTTTCATAGCCTAATTCACTTAGTTCGTCTGCTAATACTTGTTCAAATCCAAAAAAACTTTTTAAGGTTATCGTGATTGAATCTTTTGTTAAATTATCGAGAGATTTCATTTTTATCAATTATGCGTCTAAATTTGTACAAAAGAACAAAATTGAAATCGTTTCTAGGCTCCTTTTTCTTAGTATTTTTATTTATCTCAGTAAATTGTACTGCCCAACAAAAAATCGGATTGGTTTTAAGTGGTGGAGGTGCAACGGGTCTAGCACATATTGGTGTATTAAAAGCATTAGAAGAAAAAGGCATTCCAATTGATTATATCACAGGTACATCTGCTGGCGCTTTAGTGGGCAGTATGTATGCTTGTGGTTATTCACCTCAAGAAATTGAAGATTATGTATTAAGTGAATCGTTTCAATTAATGACCAATGGTAAACTTGAACCGGATAAAAGATTTTTACTTCAAGAAAGAGATAATGATGCCTCTATTTTTAATTTTTCATTTTCCAAGGATAGTCTTTTAAGAAAATCAATTCCTCTTAATCTAGTAACACCTTCTTATTTAGATTTTGAAATGGCGCGTTTATTAGGAACGGTTAGCGCTAGTCATTTCAATTCATTTGACAGTTTGTTCATTCCCTTTAGATGTATTGCTTCTGATGTTGTGAATAAAAAAAGCACCTCATTTTCTAAGGGACATCTTAATCAAGCTGTTCGAGCCTCAATGACTTATCCGTTTTATGTTAATCCAATTCGTATTGATGGGATTGTATATTTTGATGGAGGACTTTACAATAATTTTCCAGTTAATATTATGTATAATGATTTCCATCCCGATTTTATTATTGGCAGTAATGTTTCTGATAATGCTAAAGCTCCAGATGAGCAAGATTTTATAGGAATGTTAGAAAATATGATGGCTACTCCTACTGATTACTCGATACCTTGTGCTGAAGGGATTATTATTAATCCCAAATCAAATGTTGGCATCTTTGAATTTGATGAGGTAAAACAGGCCATCCAAGATGGGTATCTAGCGGCAAGTTTACTGCTGGATTCGATTTCAAAGTCAATTACAAATCATCAAGACGCTATTGTTCTCGCTCAGAAAAGAGCATTTTTTAAATCAAAGACAACTCCTCTTATTGTTTCTTCAATCACTAATAATTATAGTAAAAATAAAGATTTAAAGTTTGCACGATCCACCATGATTAAAAGTAGAAAAGGGGAGGTTTTGTCAAATGAACTACTTGAAAAGAGATATTTTAGATTATATGCTACACCGCAAATTGACTTTGTTTATCCTACCTTTCAATTGAAGAAGGATTCCAGTTATAATTTAGATTTAAAACTTAGAAAAGCTAAGGATTTCCGTATAGATATTGGTGGGCATATATGTTCTCGTGCTGTGAACACTGGTTATATTGGTTTGACTTATCAAGGCCTAGGAAAAGTGGCCTACGGATTGCATGCTGAATCTTATTTCGGGAAATTTTATGGCGCAGGAAAATTAGAATTGTCGCTTCAAGTCCCTTCAGTTTTTCCAATTACGGCCTCCGTGTATCTAGTTTTAAATCGCTGGGATTATTTTAGGAGTTTTGCTACATTCTTTGAAGATGTTCAACCTTCTTTTTTGGTTCAAAATGAAGTGTATTATGGTACAAAATTGAAACATCCAATATTTAATAATTCAAAAGGAACTTTAGACATCCGAGTATTTAATTTAAGTGATAATTATTACCAGACAAAACAATTTACTAATAAGGATACTACTGATGAGACTTTGCTTACTGGTTCAACTATAAGTTATGATTTGGTGCAAAACACACTTAATCGAAAGCAGTTTGCTTCAAAAGGATCCTTGATTGATGTTAAAATGCGATTCGTTACTTCTCAAGAAAAAACTATTCCCGGATCTACCTCACCATTAGATTCCTTATCTTTTCGTCAGCATGATTGGTTTAATTTAACAGCAGAATTTCAGCATTATTTTGAAATAAATAATAAGATACATTTCGGAATTCATGCTAAAGGAATGCTTAACTCTCAGTCACTTTTTGCTAATTATACGGCTAGTCTTTTATCGCTCCCTAGTTTTTCAATTCTTCCCGATATGGAAACCTATTTCCTGCCTGAATATAGATCCCCTCAACATATAGGTGCTGGATTCAACTTCGTTTATGCTATTGGTAAGAATTTCGAATACCGTCTTGATGCCTATTATTATCAGCCTTTTATTGAATTAATAAAAAACCCTGATGGTTCGATTCAATATGCTAAACCATATAAGGCAGCTTCATTTCTAGCATCAACCTCATTGATTTATCAAACGATTCTAGGGCCTATTCGTGCCACTTTAAACTATTTCCCAAAACAAGTTCATCCCTTGGCTTTTCAAGTTAGTTATGGCTATGTTTTGTTTAATGAACGCGCAGTTCGATAACGACCTTTAATTATCTTTGTAAAAAAAAATAAAATGGAGAAAATCATTTGTGGAATTCAACAAATGGGTATTGGTGTCCCTAATGTTAAAGAAATTTGGGCTTGGTACAGAGTACAATTTGGCATGGATGTTAAGATATTTGAAGAGGCGGCAGAAGCTCCTTTGATGATAGATTACACTGCAGATAAGGTGCAGTCTCGAACAGCCACTCTTGCATTGAGTATGAATGGGGGGGGAGGTTTCGAAATTTGGCAATTTACTTCTCGGAATACTGAGAAAGCTTCTTTTGATATCCGTATTGGTGATTTTGGATTATTGGCATGTAAAATAAAATCTAGAGATGTACAAGCTTCTTATGAATTCCTAAAGAAAAATAAGGTTACCATCTTAAATGAACCAAGAAAAGATCCAAATGGTGCGCTTTCTTTTTTTCTATTAGATCCTAATGGAAATATTTTTCAAGTGGCAGAATCCAATTCTTGGTTTGGTCAAACAGGTCATAAGTCGCGATGTGGAGGTGTTGCTGGTTCAATTATTGGTGTTTCAGACATGGATAAATCTCTGGTATTGTATAGAGATATATTAAACTATGATCTTATTGATTATGATGTAACAGGTGTTTTTGAAGATTTTAATGGATTGAATGGTGGCAATCGTACTTTTAGGCGCGTTCGTCTTTCCCATAGTGCAGATCGAAAAGGTCCTTTTGCACCTTTATTGGGGGCGTCTTCAATAGAATTGGTTCAAGTTTTAGAGGACAATACCAGTCGAAAAATATTTGAGAATCGTTTGTGGGGAGATTGGGGCTTTATTCATCTTTGTTTTGATGTTCAAGGAATGGATGCCTTACAAAAGCAATGTGATACTTTAGGTTTCCCATTTACAGTTGATAGTGGTAGCACTTTTGACATGGGTGAAGCAGGGGGTCGTTTTTCTTATGTTGAAGATCCCGACGGAACTTTAATTGAATTTGTAGAAACCCATAAGGTTCCCGTTCTTAAAAAGATTGGGTGGTATATTAATCTGAAAAACAGAAAACCAGGAAAGTCGCTACCAAGATTTATCTTGAAAGCAATGGGATTGAATAGAGTAAAATAATTACTTTTTTCTACTGTTTACAGCTTCATAAACTACATGTTGAAGTTGCGTCCGGATTCCTAAGTCACGTAATTTCCAGTTGTCTTGGTCCGGATGAACTCTGTTCGAAAGAAATATAAAAACTACTTCATCCTTTGGGTCTGCCCATGCTAATGTTCCCGTAAAACCTGAATGGCCAAAACTTAAGGAAGATGCCAACTCATCGCAAGTTCCACCGCCACTTGCGTTCGGCCTGTCAAATCCTGCACCCCTTCTGTTTCCTGCAAATTGTGCCTTGGTATATTCTTGCATAATCGCTTCGTTGAAATAAGTCTGTCCACCATATTGCCCATGATTTAATATGAGTTGCATGATACTTGCAAGATCTGTTGCATTGGAGAAGATTCCTGCATGCCCGCCGACTCCTCCTAACATTGCTGCTCCGGGATCATGCACATAACCATGTATTAGTTGTTTTCTAAATGCTTGATCTTTTTCAGTAGGAACAATTTGGTTCAAAGGGAAAAAAGACCTAGGTAAATAGCGTAAATATCTTAATCCCATTGGAGCATAGATCATTTCTGTTAAATAGGTGTTTTGCTTCTTTCCAATTAATTTCTCGAAAATCTTTTGTGTAAAATAGTAGCATAAATCGGAATACTCATATTTTTTTGCACCTAATGGAGTTGCTAAAATTTGCTGATACATACTGTCAACATAATCCGTAAGCATAAAAATATTTTCCGCTACCTCTAATTCATATCCATTTCCTGCTTTCTTTGCATATATACTCGGATTTAACTGACCACTTTTTAGTGTTTTTTTATAAAACGCAATCCATGGCGTTAATCCAGATTGATGCGCCATCATTTCTCTTAATCCAATATTGCTGTAGCTGGTTTCCTTAGTTAGTTCTGGAATGTAATCTTTCAATTTTTTATCTAAACTATATAAACCTTTGTATTGTAAATGCATTGCTAGTAGTGTAGATCCCGCTATTTTAGAAATGGATGCAATATCATAAACAGCTTCATTATTTATCTTGATACTAGAATCTAGATAGGTTTGTGCACCAAAACTTTTTCGGTAAATAAATTGTCCCTTTACGGCAACAGCAATTTGACAGCCTGGATAAGCCCCATCTTTAATTCCTTTTAAGGCAATTTCATCAATTCTTTTTAATTTATTAGGATCAATTCCTACTTCTTCAGGAGTCCCGAATTTAAGGCGGCCATTAGGTATAGAAACTAATCCATGCCCCGTTTTATATAGATGCCCAAGATCATGCTCTAAGATGGCCTTAGTTCCAATAGCCCCAAAAAGAAGTTGTGCCGCTCTATTTTGAGCCATCCAATGGTTTTCACGCCCCCAAATAATCGCCTTGCAATGTGAATGAAGATTGCTTTTAAAAATCTCTCCTTCACCAAATATAATACTGATTTTTTCAAGGTTCTTTGGTAATTTTTCTAAAACAACATGTTGCTGCTTATTGATGGTAAGTGATTCTGTACTGTCAGCATGAAAGGAAACCAAACATAAATCAAATTGTTCCAGCCTTTTATATATAGAATCTGGTATTTGCTCCGCATTGTGAAATGTGAAATTTGTCGTCTGGGCAAATAATGAAATCGTTTCTTTAAATTCGGAACTGTTTCCTCCAATACTTAATAATGCAATTTTTCTATCTAGCTTACTTAAAGGCAACACTTGAGCATCATTTTTTAAGAGCACAAGCTCTTTTTCAATAGCTTTAAATTGTTCTGATATTGAAAGATTTTGTGACTTTTTTAATTTATCACTTAACCAATTTTTAGGGATTAGTGGGAATGGCGTATTCGGATTTCCCTTCCATTGCTGCATGCAAAAAGAAAATAAAATAATACTCAGAATTAGGAATATAAAGGGTTTCTTTTTCATAGTGATAGTAATCTCTAACAAATCTAAATAAAAGTTACGGTCCAAGTTATTTATTGAAGTTAAAAAATGATTTCTTTAATGGTTAAATACTAATTTTAAGATAGTGTCATTTATACACTAATATAAGGTAAGTAAAATCTTTCAAAAAAACTAAAATTTTTCTCAACACCCTATTTTACAATTGTTCGTAAATAGTTGAGTCAAAATAGTCACAAATCCCTAACATGCCCTTAATTTTGCTCTAATATTATTGAAAATCTAAATTAGATAACATTATGGATTTAGTCGGAAAATTTGGTGAAAACGCAGATTTATCTGCTTCACTCGGGATGCATAATTTAGGCAGTCAATACTGGAACCTTTCTCCTGCAGAACTGGTTGAAGACTGTATTCTTTGTGGTGAAGGGATGCTTACAGATACTGGTGCTCTTGCTATTGAAACGGGAGAATTTACAGGTCGTTCTCCTAAAGATAGGTTCATTGTTAGAGATGAGATTACTGAAAATGCTGTTTGGTGGGGCAATGTAAATATTGGTTTTACTCCCGCGCAATTTGATGCTCTTTACAATCGTATGTTAGCGTATTTGAATGGTAAGGATGTATATGTAAGAGATGCTCAAGCATGTGCTGATGTTGATTTTCAAATGAATATTCGTGTTGTTACCGAATTGGCTTGGTCTAGCTTGTTTGCCTATAATATGTTCTTGCGTCCAGAGGATGAGACCATTGAAACTTTCTTACCAGATTGGCATATTGTATGTATTCCTTCTTTTTTAGCAGATCCAAAAATTGATGGAACCCGTCAAGCTAATTTTGCAATTCTGAATTTTACTAAAAAAATAATATTAATTGGTGGAACTGGATATACTGGTGAAATTAAAAAAGGAATTTTCTCTGCTTTAAATTTTATTTTACCTCATGAAAAAGGGGTGCTGTCCATGCATTGTTCAGCAAATATTGGAAAAGATGGTGATACTGCTATCTTTTTTGGTTTGTCAGGAACCGGTAAAACTACCCTTTCCTCAGATCCAAACCGTCAGTTGATTGGAGATGATGAGCATGGTTGGAGTGAAAACACTGTATTTAATTTTGAGGGTGGTTGTTATGCTAAAACAATCGACCTATCAGCTGATAAAGAACCTCAGATTTATAACGCTATTAAATTTGGTGCCTTATTAGAAAATATTGGTTTTAAAGCAGAATCTTCAAGTCCTGATTATTCAGATGGTACCATAACTGAAAATACAAGGGTGTCCTACCCAATTCATTTTATAGATAATGTTGTTGTTCCTTCTATTGGTGGAGCTCCAAAAAACATATTCTTTTTAACAGCAGATGCTTTCGGGGTACTTCCTCCAATTTCTCTTTTAACTAAAGAACAAGCCATGTATCATTTTATGTCAGGATATACAGCGAAAGTGGCAGGAACTGAAGTTGGAATTACAGAACCCACTACTACTTTTTCAGCAGGATTTGGCGCAGCTTTTTTACCATTACATCCTGCAAAATACGCGAAATTGTTAGGCGATAAATTACACGGAACAGATATTAAAGTTTGGTTAATTAATACAGGTTGGTCCGGTGGTTCTTATGGAACTGGTTCTAGAATGAAATTATCTTATACAAGAGCAATGATTACTGCTGCTTTGACAGGAAAGTTAAATAATGTTTCTTATGAATCCATGCCGTTCTTTGAATTGTCCTTCCCTACAGTTTGTGAAGGTGTTCCAAGTGAATTAATGAATCCTCGTAATACTTGGACAGACAAACAAGCATATGACGAGACAGCCCAGAATTTAGCCCAAAAATTTGTTGCAAATTTTGAAAAATTTGCAGCAGAAACAAGTGCTGAAATATTAGCTGCAGCACCTAAAGTTTTAGTATAGTTCATCAATCAACACCCTAATAGATCAAGCTGCTTCGGCAGCTTTTTTTTGATCGTTACTTTGCTTAAAAATCGCTATTTTTGAATGATGGATTTTTTAGATCAATTAGAGGCAGAGGCCATTTACATTCTTAGAGAAACAGCTGCGCAGTTTCAAAATCCAGTGCTATTATTTAGCGGTGGAAAGGATAGTATTTGTTTGGTTCATCTTGCTAAAAAAGCATTTTATCCTCACAAAATACCTTTTTCTTTGCTTCATATTGACACGGGTCATAATTTTCAGGAAGCATTGGATTTTAGAGATGTCTTGGTTCAGGATTTAAATCTAAAATTATTTATTCGCTATGTCGCTGAGGATATGACCCTAAATGGACTTGTGGATTTGGATCAAAAATTTCCGTCTAGAAATACCTTTCAAACCATTTCTTTATTAAAAGCGATTGAATTATACGATTTTGATGCTTGTATTGGTGGAGCACGACGCGACGAAGAAAAAGCGCGCGCTAAAGAAAGAATTTTTTCTCATCGAAATCTTCAAGGTAAATGGCTCCCTGAATCCCAAGGGCCTGAAGTATGGCGTATTTTGAATGGTTCGATTTTGAAAGGTGAAAACATGAGGGTTTTTCCCTTGTCGAATTGGACTGAAATTGATGTTTGGCAATATATTTTGCGTGAAAACATAATACTTCCTTCTTTGTATTTTTCACATTCGCGTCCCTGTTTCCAATTAGTAGATGGTTCCTTGATGTGTATGAATCAATTCGTGAAAGTTGACGAAAATGATGTAATTGAAACCAGGAAGGTAAGATATCGGACCGTTGGCGACATGACTTGTACAGCAGCTATTGAAAGTGACGCGAGCACAGTATCTGAAGTAATTGAAGAACTGATTCATGCAAGAATTTCTGAAAGAGGTGCTACACGAATCGATGACAGAATAAGTGATGCGGGAATGGAAGACCGTAAAAAGGAGGGCTATTTTTAATGGATATGGAAAATAAAAAATTGATTCGCCTCTTTACTGCCGGAAATGTTGATGATGGGAAAAGTACCCTCATCGGGCGACTTCTCTTTGATTCTGGTGCTATTTCAACAGATATTCTATTGGGCTTAAGTGAACTGAAAAACAGTAGAACCTTACATGAAAACTTTGATCTTTCTTATCTAACGGATGGCCTTCGTGCCGAAAGGGAGCAAGGAATTACCATAGATGTTGCCTATAAATATTTTTCTACCGATACCCATAAATATATTATCTCGGATACTCCTGGTCATCTTGAATATACCCGAAATATGTTTACAGGAGCCTCATTATGTGATATCGCAATAATATTAATTGATGTAAAAACAGGAATTACCGAACAAACCAAGCGCCATAGCAAGATTGCAGCATTACTTCAAGTTTCCAAAGTTATTGTAGCAGTAAATAAAATGGACCTAGTTCATTATAATCAAGAAGTATTTGATAAGATTTCTGGTGAATATTTAACCTTCGCTGCTGAAATAGGTCTTGTTGATGTGAGTTTGATCCCTCTCTCAGCCCTTAATGGTGAACAAGTAACCTTCGTAACGGGAAAAATGCCATGGTATCATGGCGGAACACTCTTTGAACAAATCAGCAATTTCTCTCCAATAGAAAAAGTCATTGAATCTACTAATTTTCGATTTCAAGTCCAACATGTTATGCAGAGTAAAGACTCTGATTTTTATTTAGGTGAGGTTGTCGCTGGTAGTATTGCTGTTGGACAAAAAGTTCTAGTGGGAGCAATGGGAATATCCGCTACAGTAGAGGAAATTAGCAGCAACTTTAATGCTATTGAGCTGGCTTTTGCAGGAATGCCTATTGCCCTTAGATTGAAGGAGAAAATTAATGTGACGAGAGGTTCTATTTTTTATAACAAAGCCTTTTTACCTAATTTTTCCAATAAAATTTCTGCAAATTTATGCTGGATGTCTAAAAATAATGGATTAATAGATCAAGAGTATTTACTTCAATTGGGCTCATTTAAAGTGATTGCTTGCATTAAAAAAATAAATGCCCTTCACAAAGTAAATGAAATTGAATTAAATGAAATAGTAGATGTTGAAATTCAGACTAAAGAAATTATAGCATTTGACAACTATCTTTTCTCTAAAGAATTGGGAAGTTTTATTTTGATAGACCTATCAAATAATGCCACATTAGCGGCAGGTACTATTCAATAGTCAAAAAAAAACCTCGGCTAACCGAGGTTAATATATCTTAACGCTTGTGCAGACCTTCGTCAGAAACTGAAAGTTTCTTTCTTCCTTTGCGACGTCTAGACGCCAAAACTCTACGGCCATTCTTGCTAGCCATTCTACTGCGGAAACCGTGTTTGTTTCTTCTTTTTCTTACCGATGGTTGAAACGTTCTTTTCATCTTATATATCCTTAATGCTGTTCAAAATTAGGAATGCAAAGATAGGAATTTTTTGCACAAATCAAATTCTTTCTGTAAAAAAAAATAAAAAACTCAAATAAACCGATAGACAAGCTATTTTTGTAACAAATATTTGAAATGTTCGGATCGAAAAAAGAAAAAATAAAGGCTCAAAAGATTAGTAAAAAAAGCATGGGTAGTGCCAAAGGTATTTTCAAATACCTCAAGCCTTATGGGATGATATATTTTATAGGTTGGTTGTTTTTAGTATTATCAACTACCGCAGGATTGATCTTTCCATATTTGATGGGAAAACTCTTAGGTACTAGTTCTAATCCTACTGCGGTTATGGATACCAAAAGTTTTTTATCCCTAAATAATGTTTCTGAGGTCGCATTTGCACTCTTTATTCTCTTTGGAGTACAAGCTTTATTTTCTTTTTTCAGAGTAGTTATTTTTAATAATGTAACAGAGAATTCTTTAAGAGATTTAAGAAATGATGCCTTCTCTAAATTGGTTTTTATGCCAATGGACTTCTTTAATCAACATAAAGTGGGAGAGTTGACAAGTCGTGTTTCCTCTGATATTACCCAAATACAAGAAACACTCAGAACAACAATTGCGGAGTTTTTTAGACAAATTGTTATTATTGTTGGTGGGATTGCATTCTTATTTTTTATTTCATGGAAATTAGCCTTAATCATGTTGGGTACTGTTCCTGTAATGGCGTTAATTGCTGTTTTCTTTGGGCGCTATATTCGTCGTCTAAGTAAAGAAGCT
Source organism: Flavobacteriales bacterium (assembly GCA_947476515.1). GTDB lineage: Bacteria > Bacteroidota > Bacteroidia > Flavobacteriales_D > Crocinitomicaceae > UBA952. The sequence continues at coordinate 7,122 of CANJQZ010000009.1, read as the reverse complement.
CAGAACTTTTCAGCAGATTCAAATGCGATTGTCGAAGAAGCCTTGACCGGAATTGCTAATGTAAAGGCTTTTACAAATGAACATTTTAATTTGAATCGCTTTCGAAAAAACACACAAGAAATGCGCGATCTGAATGTAAGAAGTGGTGTGTGGCGCGGTTTGTTTGTTTCCTTCATTATCTTTTGTCTTTTTGGTGCAATTGTCTTTATCGTTTGGCAAGGATTGTTAATGACGCAAGGTGCTCATCCAGAATTGAGCAAAGAGGGTTTCTATCAATTTGTGCTCTTTACGATCATGATGGGAGCGTCTGTTGGTTCTTTGCCGGATCTGTATGCGAGTATTCAAAAATCAATTGGAGCGACAGAAAATTTAATGGAAATTATCCAAGGAAAAACGGAGTTGGAATTGCGGTCTGGGGTTTCGAAATCTCAAGTGAATGGTGAGATATCCTTTAAAAATGTTGAATTCTCCTATCCACAACGAGCAGATTTAACGGTACTGAAATCAATTAATTTTCATGTCAAAAGAAATCAAACGCTAGCATTGGTTGGGGCCAGTGGTTCGGGAAAAACAACCATAACCAACCTTTTACTTGGTTTTTATCAAGTTGATAAAGGTGATATAGAAGTTGATGGAGTAAATATTAACGATTATGATCTGAATTTCTTGAGAGAACAAATTGCAATCGTTCCGCAAGAAGTATTATTGTTCTCCGGGACAATTCAAGAAAATATTCGCTTTGGAAAAATAAATGCAAGTGATAATGAGGTGGAAGCTGCAGCTAAAAAAGCCAATGCATGGGAGTTTATCTCTACTTTTCCTGATACCATGCAAACTCAAGTAGGTGATCGGGGCATTCAATTGTCTGGTGGACAAAAACAACGCATCGCTATTGCTCGTGCTTTGTTAAAAAACCCTACGATTCTTATCCTAGATGAAGCAACATCAGCATTGGACTCTGAATCAGAAAAATTAGTGCAAGATGCTCTGAGTACTTTAATGGAAGGAAGAACTTCTCTTGTAATTGCACATCGTCTTTCTACTATTCGCAAAGCAGATAAAATTTTAGTATTACAACAAGGACAAATAGAAGAAGAAGGAACCCATCAAGTTTTGATGGACAAGAAAGGAGTATATGCTAATTTGGTAAGTTTGCAGTTATTGGATGTATAAAGTGTAAATTTGTAAATGCAAATCGAAGAAATTTCTAGGACTGATTCTAATTGTTTTTCGGACATTGAACTTTCATTGTCGGAGAATCAAAATCATATAGAGGGTTTTCTAAATAGAACTTTTGATATAGACAATTTTGAAGCGCAAATACTTGAAAAATCAAACGCGTTCTCTCCTAAGCAAAGAAGCATTTTGTGCGATGGTCTGAAAATACAATATGCCAACTGTTCATTAACTCCTTCGGTTCAAGATTCACTTAAAAAATTAGAATTACACAATTCCTTTACCGTTACTACAGGACATCAATTAAGTTTGATGACGGGTCCCTTGTATTTCATTGTTAAAATATTGCATGTTATTAAACAAGCAAAAGAACTATCCATAAAATTTCCAGCTTATAATTTTGTCCCTGTCTATTGGATGGCGTCTGAAGATCATGATTTTGAGGAAATTCAAGCGATTTCTTTGTTTAATCAATTGATCACCTGGGAAAGTGACGCAAAAGGGGCAGTGGGTAGATTTCCAATTGATGGTCTGTCAAAAGTGAAAGAACAAATTGCTTCTTTTTTCCAAAATCACCCCAATTCGGATGTTTTTAAAGCACTCGATTCATTGGATGCAACAACTTATGGAAAAGCTTTCTTTAATTTGATTCATTGGCTGTTTGGGGATTTAGGATTGGTGATTCTGGATGGAGATCAAAAGCTTTTTAAACATTCTTTTAGCCCTTTAATGCAGCAGGAGATTGAAAGCTCTTTTTCTTTCCATTCTGTTCAAGAAACCACTCTAAAATTGGAAGAAATTGGCGTTAGACCTCAAGTATTCCCAAGAGAAATTAATTTATTTTATCTTCAGAATAATTCAAGAGAAAGAATTATACCTGAACAAGATGGATTTAAATTGGGTAATAACTTGCTTTCAAAAGAGCAAATTTTGAAAATGATGGAGGAAAATCCCGAATCTTTTTCTCCAAATGTAATTTTAAGACCTTTATATCAAGAGGTACTCCTTCCTAATCTATGTTATGTTGGTGGGGTTGGTGAATTAAAATATTGGTTGCAACTTAAAAGAGTTTTTGAAGTGGCATCAATTCCTTTCCCAATGATTCAAACTCGATCTAGTGTTCTATTTATTGATGCGCCTAGCAATTCAAAAATACATAGCTTAGGTCTAGACAGCTCGGATTTTTTTAAGGATAAAAAAAGTATCGTCACCAAATACCTTCAAAAGCATGAGGCAGAATCAATTGATTACAGTGCTTTAATACTTGGTTTCGAGAATTTAAAAAACCAAATTATTGAAAAGGCAATTGAGATAGATTCTCAACTTAAGTCTTCTTCTGCAGCAGAAATTGTTCGTATGGAGAAATCTTTTATTGCTGCTATTAACAATATGGATCGTGCCCTTAAAACAAAGCATGATAAAGCACTGAAACAAATTGATCAGCTTAAAGAAAAACTATTTCCAAAAGGTAAATTACAAGAACGATCCTTAAATTTGCTTCAAATATGTCCAGAAGGGGATCTTAAAAATAAGATTGATATGATTTATCAAGCCATTAATCCCTTTTCATCTACTATTAAAATAATAATTGAAACCAAATGAATAAGCAAAACAACATCCGAGAAGTCCTATCAAAACATCAAGTGATTCCAGTAGTTACCTTTAATACTCTTGAGGAGGTTGGGCCAAAAATTGAAATGCTGCTTTCAAGAAATGTTAATTGTATCGAAATTACACTTAGAACAGCGATTGCTTATGATGCTATTAAAAAAGTAATTGATTTATATGGTGATCAAATGGATGTTGGAATGGGCACCGTTGTTTTAAAAGAACAAATTGATGCTGCAGTTGATTTAGGGATTGATTTTATTGTTAGTCCTGGACTCAATATTGGCTTAGCAGATGATTTGGAAAAGAGTGGAATTGCTTTTATTCCTGGAGTTGCTACTCCTAGCGATATTATCTCTGGATTGCAGTTTGGATGGGATACTTTTAAGTTTTTCCCAGCACATTTATTTGGAGGCGTGGAAGCTTTGAAAACTTATGCACAGGTTTTTCCGATTCTAAAGTTTTGTCCAACAGGCGGAATAACAGAAGAAAGTCATAAAGATTATTTAGCCTTAAATAATGTTATTTCTGTTGGTGGATCTTGGATTAAATAATTATTTATTTTCCTTACAAATTGGAAATTGAGCCCCAAATACTACATTATATTGTCCCCAGAAGAAATGTTGTGACGCCTTGTCCTCAATATGCATAGTCGTTCTTATGTCTGGCATATGAATAAACCCTCCTTTCAATTCACCTTGGATGAAAAAATATTTAAAAAAGCTCAGTTGTAAGGCACCTACGATTCCAAATCCGTATCCTGCAAAATGAAATTGATCGTAGCGTGGATTGTTTAATAAGGTTGTATTCGTTCTGGGTAATAAACCACCAATGCCAATCCCTTCGTTAGCACTTATTTCAAATTTTTTCCTGTGAAATAAAATATCTGAACGCCGTAATTCGGTATTAATATAGTTGAGTCCATCCGTGTGCTCAAATAATAAAAAGTTGGGCGCTATTGTAAATGCTTGATTCGAGTAGACTCCATCGTAGCTGGTGCCGCTGTTGTTAATGTAACCATCAATATGAGAAGGCTGATTGACAAGCATTACATATTTCATATGATCAACCCCAAGAGAAATTTGATAATGTTCTTTAAAATAATATCCTAAACGAAAATTGTATTGTGGAATGGTGATTTTCGATGGATTAAAATAAATTTTAGGATTAAAAGCGGATTGTCTATCATTGGCTACCACTTTCGATAAAGTGAAATCATAGTCAGTTCCTTGAAATCTAATGTTTGATTTGGTATAGGCATCTCTGTTCCAACCCCAGTAAAAATAAAACCCTCCTTTTTGATTAGGTTTTATAATTTGGTTTGATTTTTGACTTGTTACTTGAGCAATCGCTGAGAAGTAACTAAGCACTAATAATATAAAAATGAATACTTTCATAAGCCGAATTTCTTAATGCTGCGAAATTAATGATTTATGTTGAATAGTTTTTTTTGAATTTATCTATCAATTTCTATTTATGTCAAATTTTATAATCAAATTTAACTTATGAAATTTCTTTTGTTGTTTTCTCTCTGTTTTAGTTGTTTTTTCATTATTTCTGCGCAAGAATTAGTTCCTCTTGGCACCAAAGAAATTAATCAAATATTAAATGCTCACAATAAAGAACGGACTTTAGTGGGTGCTCCAAATTTAATATGGAAGGAAGAATTGGCACTTCATGCCCAAGAATGGGCATTGAAATTGGCAGTTGATGATGATGGTTTAGTGCATCGACCCATTGGAGATGATCCCTATGGTGAAAATATCGCTTATTTTGATGGTCATGAGTTTGATGCAGCATTCCCTGTTGATCTATGGAACGAAGAGAAATCTCTTTATCATTCCACTAAAATTACCAACACAAATTATATTAAAATCGGTCACTATACTCAAGTGGTTTGGAAGAATACAAAGATGGTAGGTTGTGGATGTGCCAAAAGCGCTAGCGGAGCTTATTTTTTTGTTTGTAATTATGATCCTGCCGGAAACATTATTAATCAATTCCCTTATAAATGAAATTTAATTTAATTTTCTTAATTTTAATTCTTTTTGTAGCGTCTTGCGCAAGTAATAAATCTTGTAATTGCTCTCAAAATACGGTGCTCCAAAAAAATAATTTAACAAAATGATCTTATGAATAATATTTCGGTTTTGCTTCCTTTTGCCATTATAGCAATTATTGTGTTCAGTTCTTTACTCACCGTTACTCAAGGAAGTATCGCTGTGATAACTCTTTTCGGAAAATATAGGCGGATATTACATCCTGGTCTGCGTATGAAAATTCCAATTTTTGAAAAAGTGTACAAGCATATTTCAATTCAAAATCAAAGTATTGAAATGGAATTTCAAGCAGTGACTATCGATCAAGCTAATGTATACTTCAAAAGTATGTTGCTTTATAGTGTTATGGATGAGCAAGAAGAAACTATAAAAAAAGTGGCTTTTAAATTTATCAGTCAAAAGGACTTAATGCAAGCACTTATTAGAACCATTGAAGGCTCAATTCGCGCTTATGTAGCAAGTCAAAAGCAATCAGAAATTTTAGGATTAAGAAATGAGTTGGTTGATAGTGTAAAAAATCAAATTGATCACACCTTGGAAACTTGGGGTTATCACCTTCTTGATTTGCAAATTAACGATATTACTTTTGATCAAGCAATTATCGAAAGTATGAGTAAAGTAGTTGCTTCTAACAATTTGAAGGCGGCTGCAGAGAATGAAGGTCAAGCTTTACTGATTACAAAGACAAAGGCAGCAGAAGCGGATGGTAATGCAATAAAAATCGCTGCACTTGCAGAAAAAGAAGCGGCAATGCTCCGTGGTCAAGGAGTTGCTCTATTTAGACAAGAAGTTGCTAAAGGTATGTCTGAAGCGGCTGAGCAAATGCAACAAGCAAATCTAGATACTAATGTAATTCTTTTTTCTATGTGGACAGAAGCAATTAAAAACTTCGCGGAATATGGTAAAGGAAATACCATATTTCTCGATGGAAGTGCTGAAGGTATGCAAAGGACAATGAAGCAAATTCAGTCTATGTTGACTAAAGAAAAATAAAACTGATTACTGCTTATGTAGTTTATCAAACATCAAAATTCCTGTTCATTTGAATAGGAATTTTTTTTTGGACTTTTATTTTTTAGATAAATTAACTTTTATTCGCATGTTTTAAACAAGTGTTTAAATAAAGTATCTATCTTTGCACTCGAATTAGCGAAAATGATAAACTGTTCCTCTTCCGAAGATAAAATAAAAGATGCTGCTAAGCGGGTATTCATTTTAAAAGGATTCTCCGGTTGTACTTCTCGTGAAATAGCGCGTGAGTCTGGAATGAATGTAGCATTAGTGAATTATTATTTCCGTTCTAAAGACAAATTATTTCAAATTATTTTTCAGGCAGTTCTCGAAGAATTTATGTTGTCAATGTTTTCTGTTTTTTCATCAGATGCTTCTTTAAAAGATAAAATCAAGATTTTGATTGAAAGAGAATATGAATTCATTTCTAAAAATCCTGAAATTCCAGGTTTTATTATCAATGAATTGTCAAGAGAAAACAAGGAGTCCTCTGAAGTAGTAGAAATGCTGAACAAAATTTCAGCTTCTGGTGTTATGAAGCAAGCAGAAGAGGCTCAAAAAAAGGGAGAGATGAGAAAAATTGATATTATTGGAATTTCCTTATTAGTTACTTCCAATTGTCAATATCCTTTTATGGCAAAGTCACTGCTTCAAAAAATGAACGGTTTATCAGATAAAGTTTATCTCGAATATCTTGAAACACATAAAAAAAATGTCACTGAAATGATTTTAACTTATTTATTTCCAAATCCAATTATAAATTAATTACCATGAAAATATATTTATTTTTTATCTCCTCATTTTTAAGTCTTACCGCTATTCAGGCGCAGAATTTGGATTTAGCAACTTGTTTTAAAATGGCTGATACTGCCAATATTACGCTAAGAAATTCGCGTTTGGATATTGAAATCAATCAGAAACAGAAAAAGGCTTATTTGGCATCTCGTTATCCTAAAATCACCGCAACAGGTGATTATAAGTACAATGCTATTATTCCAGGGCAAGTTGTTCCAGGAGCTTTTTTTGGTGGTGCTCCGGGTACTTATACCACAGTTCAATTTGGTGTTCCTTACAATTTAAGCAATACGGTTCAATTGACCCAAATTCTATACAATCCACTGGTTAATTATGGCTTATCAGCTTTAGATATTAATCAAAAAATCGTTGAAATTCAAAATCAATTAACTACTCAAGAAGTCCGTCAACAGGTTGCTAGCACCTTCTTTAATTTGCAAGCAGTTGGTCGTCAAATTTTATTTGTTGAAGG
>CANJQZ010000008.1 GCA_947476515.1 Flavobacteriales bacterium | reverse complement strand
TATAGAAATACTGAAAAATATCAACAGCCAGATAAGTAAATAACTACCTTTGTTTTCAATGTGCTAACTATGAAACAAATATTACTTTTTAGCTGCTTGCTTATCCTTATTTCTTGTCAACAAAAGGATAACTTAGCTCTAGACAACGCTACTTTAAAACCTATCCAAAACCAATCTCTCCCCTCACTTCCAAAGGAGATGGAACTTTTTGGTCAAAAAATAAATCTAGAAGATGAGGACATCAAAGAAAGGTTGGATAGAGAGATTATCATGAATACATATGCGCAATCTGCAACTAATCTATATATAAAAAGAGCACATCGTTTCTTTGGTCCAATAGAAACAATACTTAAAAACGAACAAGTTCCCGATGATTTTAAATACCTCGCTGTCGCTGAAAGTGGACTAGCGAATGTTCAAAGTCCGGTTGGCGCTAGTGGATTTTGGCAGTTTATGCCCGCAACAGCAAAAGAATATGGTTTAGTAATCAATGATGAAATAGACCAGCGCTTAGCATTAGAGAAAAGCACGCATGCTGCTTGTCAATATCTCAAAAATGTAAATCTTGTATTTAAGAATTGGATTATGACTGCTGCGGCATTTAATCGTGGATTGGGTGGAGTTCGTTCTGATATGAAAAGACAATATACTGATCATTATTTTGATTCTGAAATGAACAATGAAACTGCTAGATATGTTTTTAGGATAATGGCACTCAAAATAATTATGAAAAATCCAAAAGCCTATGGCTATTATATTACTAAAGAACAATTGTACCAACCATTAAAAACTAAAAAAATAATAGTTAAATCTCCTGTTAAAAACTTAGCGCTATGGTCGAAAAATCATGGTGTAAACCTTAAAATAGTTAGAAAATTAAATCCATGGATTTTGAAAAATTCACTAATGAACATGAATCAACCTCAACTACTTTTATTGCCAGGAGAAAATTGTATGTTAAAAAATTATGCATCCTATTCTAAATGACCAAAAAAGAAATTGAAAGCGGAAGTATAGAAATACATGGCGCTAAAGAGCATAATTTAAAAAACATTGATCTTACCATTCCAAGAAATAAACTTATAGTTTTCACTGGATTAAGTGGGAGTGGTAAATCTTCTTTAGCCTTTGATACGCTTTTTGCTGAAGGACAAAGACGCTACATAGAAACCTTTTCATCTTATGTTCGGCAATTTATTGGCGGTTTAGAAAGACCAAATGTCGATAAAATAGAGGGACTAAGTCCCGTGATTGCTATTGAACAGAAAACGGTTTCAAGATCTCCAAGATCTACTGTTGGGACTATAACAGAATTATATGATTTTTTTCGTTTGTTGTTTGCTCGAGCAGCAACTGCTTATTCCTATGTAAGCGGGAACAAAATGATCAAATATTCAGATGATGAAATTGCATCTATTATTCAAAAAAAATATTCAGGTAAAAAAATTGCCCTTTTAGCACCTAAGATCAGAGGGAGAAAAGGACATTACAGGGAATTGTTTGAACAAATGCAAAGAATGGGGTTCACAAAGGTTAGGGTAGATGGTGAAATTCAGGACATTGTCAAAGGAATGAAATTAGACCGCTACAAAGTTCATGATATTGAATTGGTAGTGGATCGACTCCTGGTGGAAGAAAAAGATTACAAAAGATTGTATGATGCCATTCTGCTTTCTATGAAACATGGCGATGCTATTATGATGGTTCAAGATCTTGTAACGAATACCTGCCATTATTTTAGCCGTTCTTTGATGTGTCCTGACAGCGGAATTAGTTATCCTGAACCTGAACCAAGTCTATTCTCTTTCAACTCTCCCTACGGAGCATGTCAAAAATGCAGCGGCCTTGGAGAGGTAAGTGTTGCTTCACTAGATAAAATAATTCCTGATCCAAAATTGTCCGTTAGAAAAGGTGGCTTTGCTCCCTTAGGTGAGTATAAAAAAACTTGGATCTTTGATAAAATAGAAAATTTAATATCCAATGAAGGTTATTCATTGTCAAGTCCACTAGGAGAAATTGATGCCGACTTAATTCAATTGTTACTTTATGGTAATGATGACATGGAATTAGAAAGAGAAGGTCAAACTGAAAAATTTGAAGGCATTATCAATTTTATTACCCGCCATGCTGATGATAGTTCGGCCGCTATTCAACGATGGGCTCAAGGATTTATGAATAAAAAGACTTGTGATGGTTGTCAAGGAACGCGTTTAAGAAAAGAAGCTTTGCACTTTAAGATTGGCGAACATCATATTGGCGATATCGCTCAAATGGACTTAAGTGTTCTGTGGAATTGGCTGATGGAGATTGAAGGGAAACTGAGCAAGGATCAATTAAGTATTGCCTTTGAGATTATTAAGGAAATAAAAGCAAGACTTGGTTTTATACTAGATGTAGGATTGTCATATCTAACACTAAACCGTTCTTCAAAAACACTGTCAGGTGGTGAAGCACAGCGCATCAGATTGGCTACTCAAATTGGCACTGAGCTGATCAATGTTTTGTATATACTTGACGAACCCTCCATTGGATTGCACCAAAGAGATAATACGAGATTGATCAAATCTTTAGAGAAATTAAGAGACGCAGGAAATACTGTTTTGGTGGTAGAACACGATAAGGAGATGATGGAAGCCGCTGATTGTATTGTTGATATTGGTCCAGGCGCGGGTATTCATGGAGGGGAAATAATGTATTCGGGAAATTATCAAGGGTTATTGGAGACGGATAGCTTGACAGCCTCCTATTTAAAGGGTACCAAGAAAATTGAATTGCCGATGAAAAGAAGAAAAGGGAATGGCACTTTTCTGAACTTAAAAAAAGCAAGTGGAAATAATCTAAAAAATGTTGATCTCAAACTCCCGTTAGGAACTTTTATCTGTGTCACAGGCGTTTCCGGAAGTGGAAAATCCTCGTTAATCAATAATACCCTCTACCCTATTTTATTAAAGCATATCTATCACGGCGTAAGAGAACCGCTTCCTTATGGAAGTATTGAAGGATTGGAACATATTGATAAGGTAATAGATATTGATCAAAGTCCAATTGGACGCACACCAAGATCAAACCCTGTCACCTACACCAAAGTATTTGATGAAATAAGGAGTCTATTTGCCTCGATTCCAGAAGCTCAAATTCGAGGTTATAAACCCGGACGATTTTCTTTTAATGTCTCCGGAGGAAAATGCGAAGTTTGTAACGGAGGAGGAATGCGCCTGGTAGAGATGAATTTTTTGCCTGATGTATATGTCAATTGCGAAGGATGCCAAGGGAAACGATACAATCAAGAAACCCTTGAAATAAGATATAAAGGAAAATCAATTGCAGATGTGTTGTCTATGAATATTCAAGATGCTGTGGTATTTTTTGAACATATCCCTAAAATTCATAGAGTATTGACAACCCTTGAAAGTGTTGGACTCGGTTACATTTCCTTGGGTCAATCTTCCACAACCTTATCGGGAGGCGAAGCGCAGCGTATTAAACTTGCGAGTGAATTAACCAAAAGAGGGACAGGGAAAACAATGTATCTGCTTGATGAACCCTCTACAGGATTGCATTTTGAAGATATTCGAATGCTTGTAAATGTGCTTCAAAGACTTGTAGATGAGGGAAATACAGTAGTAGTGATTGAACACAATCTTGATATTATTAAAATTTCAGATTGGCTGATCGATATTGGTCCAGAAGGCGGTAATAGAGGCGGAGAAATCGTAGGAAGTGGAAATCCAGAACAATTTGTATCCAAATTTGAAAAGATATCCCATACAGCCCACTATTTAAAGGAAGAACTTGAAAATAAAATAAATTCTAAAAAACATTAAATAAATGAATCCGTTAGTAAAAATTGAATTAATTTTACCGCTCAATTGAAAGAATAATTATTTAAAACTAAAAACATGGCATTAGAAATTACAGATGCAAATTTTGATGAGTTGGTAATGAACTCGACTCAACCGGTTGTTGTTGACTTCTGGGCAGAATGGTGTGGACCTTGTCGCATGATAGGTCCAGTTATAGAAGAAATGGCCACTGAATACGACGGAAAAGCTTTAATTGGTAAAGTCAATGTTGATTTAAACTCTTCAGTTTCTGCCAAATTTGGTGTTAGAAGTATTCCAACTGTTCTATTTATAAAAAATGGAGAAGTGGTCGACAAATCAGTTGGCGCTGTACCCAAAGCAACTTTAATGGCGAAATTAGACGCTATTTTATAATAAAAACTGAAAGTCGAGCAATCGACTTTTTTTATATACAAAACTTTTTCATGGAGAATTTTTTTAAACGATTGAAGTTATACGGAATTGGATTTGTAATTGGATTATTTTGCGTGTTTGTCTTTTTTAAAAATAGAGGTTGCTCTTGGTTACCAGAAAACAAAGTAAAAGAATCAATTCTCCAAAGAATTATTTATATACATACTGAAGATTCCCTGAATTTTACTAAGTTAAAACTAGATCGTTCAGAAGTAAAGAAAATGATCGATAATGGGTCTGTTGTTTTTTCTGAAAGTAAAAAGAAAGGTGAGCCTCGAGCTTATTTGATGTCCTGTGTAACTCCAAAAGGTAAAAAAATCAACTGGATATTCACTCTGCCTGATGGAAGTTTTGTAAGTGAACTTAAAATAAATTCTAAAGAAATAATTCCTGCGATTAATAAAGTGCGCAATTCAATTAATGGAAAAGGAATTCCAATCTATTTCCCTAAAAATGATGAGCTTTTCTATTTTGGAGAAAATGAAAATCTTAAAAAACAATTAAAGAATTTAGGCTTTATTAAAAGTAAGGATCTGCAAGCTAAATTGGAGAAGAACTCATACATCAATTTCGAAAAGACTAAATTTGATGGCCAAAACTCATTGCATTTTCTGGAAAATGACAATTTTGAAATAGAGGCGACTTGGTATAAAGAGAAAATTACAATCAAAAGATTATCGGAAAAAAAATAATTTCCAAGTTTATCTCTATGATTTTATCACCTTTTGTTGTTAATAAGTATGTTATTCTGTTTATTTCATTCAATTTGTAATTACTATTTTTGAATCATGGAATTTTCGGCCCAACAAATTGCAGAAATCCTTAACGGAGAAATAATTGGCGATAGCAATGTCACTGTAAATGAACTTGCAAAAATAGAAGAAGGAAAGCTTGGTGCATTGTCATTCTTATCAAATCCAAAATATGAAGATTTCATCTATACTACAGGCTCTAGTATTTGTATCGTAAATCATTCTTTTTCTCCTTCAAAAAATTTACCTGAATCATTAACACTGATTAAAGTTGACGATGCATATGCATGTTTTGCTCAACTTTTGGAAGTTTATGCAGATATGAATAAAAAACAAGCAGGAATTGAAGTTCCTAATTTCATTGATCCGTCAGCGCAATTAGGAGACAATATTCACTTGGGGGCTTTTGCATATGTTGGTAAAAATGTGAGGATTGGTAAGAATTGTGTCATTTATCCCCATGTATTTATTGGCGACAATACTGTTATTGATGAAAATACAACGATTCATCCCCATGTTACTCTTTATGAGGCATCTGTTATTGGGAAAAATTGCATAATTCATGCAGGTGTAGTTATTGGCTCTGATGGTTTTGGTTTTGCTCCCGATCATAATGGTGTCTATAAAAAAGTGCCTCAAATTGGTAATGTTGTAATTGAAGAAGATGTTGAAATTGGCGCAAATACCACAATTGATAGAGCAACAATGGGGTCTACCTTTATTAGAAAAGGAGTGAAAATTGATAATCTATGTCAGATTGCACATAATGTTGAGGTTGGTGAACATACAGCAATGGCTTCACAAGTTGGAATTGCTGGTTCCGCTAAAATTGGAAAACGCGTGACAATTGGCGGTCAAGCAGGTATAGGCGGACATCTTTCCATAGCAGACCAAACGCAAATCGCAGGACAATCAGGCGTTGCTTCTACAATAAAAACAGCACAAGCGGTGATGGGTACTCCAGTTATTCCACTTTCAGATTTCAAAAGATCGCACATAGTATTTAAACAATTACCAAATATGTTAAAACGGGTTATTGAATTAGAAACAAAATTAGCAGCACTTATTTCAAAAAAGTAATAGCATGTCAGAAAAACAATGTACCCTCAAAGCATCCATTCAATTTAAAGGAATTGGTTTGCATACTGGAGAATCTGTAACTCTCGAAATTTGTCCAGCCCCCGACAATCACGGTTATAAGTTTCAAAGAATTGATTTACCAGGTGAACCAATAATTAAAGCAGATGTGGATTTAGTTGTAGCAACCGATAGAGGAACTACCCTTGAGTATGCAGGAGCGCGAGTTTATACAACTGAACATGTGCTTGCTGCACTTTATGGTTGTCAAATTGACAATGCTTTAATTAAACTTAATGCTCCTGAAGTTCCTATCATGGACGGAAGCTCAAAATTGTATGTAGATGCTATTTTGGAAACTGGTTATTTAGAGCAAGAAGCCGAAAGAGACTATTTTGAACTATCTGAAAATATTCCTTGGGAAGATGTTGAGAATGGAATTGAATTTTTAGCAATTCCTGACAAAAATTATAGATTAACTGTAATGGTTGATTATAAATCACCCGTGCTTGGCACTCAACATGCAAGTATGTATGATATTAGTGATTTTAATACTGACATTGCTCCTTGTAGAACCTTTGTCTTCTTGAGAGAATTAGAATATCTAGCCCAAAATAATTTAATTAAAGGTGGCGACTTAGACAATGCAATTGTATTGGTCGATCGAATTGATATTTCAAAAGAAGAGTTGAATCGACTTGCAAAATTATTGGGTAAGGAAGATTTGAAAATTGAAATAGAAGGACTAGGTGTATTAAATAGTTCAAAATTAAAATATGAAAATGAACCCGCTCGACATAAATTATTAGATATTGTTGGTGATTTAGCACTTATTGGAAAACCAATTAGAGCACATATTTTAGCGGCTCGTCCAGGACACTCTGGGAATGTTCGTTTTGCAAAAATCCTCAAAGAACAAATCAAAAAACAACAAAATCAAGGCCGAGTGTTTGATATCACCAAAACACCACTTTACGATAGTATCGCAATAGAAAGTATGCTTCCACATCGCTTTCCGTTTTTGATGGTGGATAAAATCATGGAGATAAATGACCTAACTATAATCGGGGTTAAAAATGTCACCATGAACGAACCGATTTTTACAGGTCATTTTCCGGGAAATCCAGTATTTCCAGGTGTTCTTCAAATTGAAGCAATGGCACAAGTTGGAGGTATTTTCGCACTAAGTAAAGTGGATGAGCCACATTTGTATTCTACTTATTTTATGAAAATAGATAAAGTGAAATTTAAACAAAAAGTAGTACCCGGAGATACCTTGGTTTTTGAATTAAACCTAATTTCACCCATAAGAAGAGGTTTGGTTGAAATGGGTGGGAAAGCTTATGTTAATGGTAATCTAGTTATGGAAGCTGAAATGCTTGCTCAAGTAATCAAAGATAAAGTATAATTATGCAAAGTCCTTTAGCGTCCATTTCACACTTAGCCAAATTACACAATAATGTAAGGGTTGATCCCTTTACCTGCATTCATGAGGATGTAATTATTGGAGAAGGTTCTCATATTCACTCGAATGTTACTATATATCCAGGAACAAGAATTGGCTGTAATTGTGAAGTTTTCCCAGGCGCTGTGATTGGTGTAATTCCACAAGATTTAAAATTCGAAGGGGAATATACAACAGTAGAAATTGGAGATAATACCAAGATAAGAGAATGTGTTACAATTCACCGAGGTACAAAAGATAAATGGAAAACTTCTATTGGAAAAAATTGTTTATTGATGACCTATGTACATGTTGCACATGATTGCCAAATTGGAAATAATGTGATTCTTGCAAGTTATGTTGGTCTTTCTGGGCATGTTGTTATTGATGATTATGCCATTTTAGAAGGGAAAGTTGCCGCACAACAATTTGTTCATATAGGACGCCATGCTTTTATTGGTGGCGCATCTCTGATTAGAAAAGATGTTCCACCATTTATTAAATCAGCAAGAGAGCCTATGACATTTGCTGGAGTAAATTCTGTTGGCTTGCGTAGAAGAGGATTTACAGATGAAGAAGTTAGAACTATTGAAGATGTTTACCGAAGTATTTATATTCAAAGTAGTAATATGTCCAAAGGGATACAAAATGTAAAAGATACATTTCCAGAAAGTGCCATTAGAGATGAAATTGTGCAGTTTATAGAAAGCTCAGACAAAGGAGTCATAAGAGGAATGATCTAATGAAATTGACAAGAGGGGATATCGTTGAATTGACTATTCATGCCTATAGTTTTGGAGGAAGAGGAATCTCTCGGATTCCCATTGAAGATTCTCATTTTATTATTTTTGTTGACAATGCATTTCCAGGACAAATTGTAAAAGCAAAAATTGATGTCAAAAGGAAAAATCATGCTGAAGCTCAATTAATTGAAGTTATTCAGAGGTCTCCTGATGAAGAAGTAATGAATTTCCAAGAAATATCTGGAGGACCTTACATCTATGTTCCTACCAAAATTCAAGAAAAAGCGAAAGAAGAATCAACATTAAGTACTTTTGGTAAAATTTCGGGCATAAAAAATATTGCTGAAGTTTATGATGGCTTTATCAGTTCACCACTGCATTATTTTTACCGGAATAAAATGGAGTATAGCTTCTCTTCTATCGAACATTCATTGCAAAGCGGAACTGAAAAAGACAATGCATTTGCCTTGGGCTTCAAACGCAGAGGAACTTGGTGGAAAGTGGAAAGTTTAGACAAACCAAGTGGGCTTTTTGATGAAGAATGGGAATCGAGACTCCATTTGATTCGCAGTCATTTAGAACAAAGTACACTACCCGCTTGGCATCCACCAAAAAAAGAAGGTTTTTTTAGACATATTGTAATCCGAAAATCTTTTAAATCCAATCAACTATTAATCAATCTAGTTACCTCTTCTGATGGCTTGCATATTTTCGACGGGAAAGCATTTACAGCTTATTTAATTTCCCTATTTGGAGAAAGAATCGCCGGGATTCAACATACCATTAATGACAATGTTGCGGATCGATCTAAAATAGAAAATGGAGAATCTAAATTGCTTTATGGTAAAGGAATTGTAGAAGAAACTATTGCAGGATTGAGATTTGAAATTAGCATGGAAAGTTTCTTTCAAACCAATCCAGCTTGTGCAGAATTACTCTATGCAAGAGCCATTGATTATTTATTAGAAGATGAAGTGAAAAAAGACAGTGTAGTTTTAGATCTCTTTTGCGGCACAGGTACTATTGCGCAATTGATCGCAAAGCGACAATTAAAATCACTTGCCCCTATTTCAATAATTGGCGTTGATATTGTTGAACAAGCCATTGAAGACGCCAAAAGAAATGCCAAGTTAAATGGCTTAGAAGACCTTTCTTTTTTTGCTGCAGATGTCGGAAAATTTTTAAAGCAAATGCCTGAATTTGAGGGCGCAATAGCTGCTCTGATTTTGGATCCGCCAAGGGCAGGAATAGCTCCAAAAACTTTGCAGAAAGTAATCGATTTAGGAGCTAAAACCATCGTCTATATATCCTGCAACCCTTCTACTCAAGCAAGAGATGCTTCCTTGCTTATTGATGCTGGATATGATCTCGAAAAATATACCCTTGTGGATCAATTCCCCCATACAGGACACATAGAATCGATTGCGAAATTTGTTAAGAAATGAAGGTAGAACTTATTTCGATTGGAGATGAATTACTAATTGGTCAAACCATAAATACCAATGCCTCTTGGTTAGGTCAAGAACTGTCTCTTCTTGGATGTAAAATCATTAAAGTAGTTACGATATCTGATACCGAAGATGCTATTAAAAATGCTTTAGATGATATTCAAAATACCACGCAATTGTGTATTATAACGGGTGGATTAGGTCCAACGAATGATGATATTACAAAACATACTCTTGCTTCTTATTTTGACATGGAACTTGAAATAAATGAAGAAGTCAAATTAAAAATAGAACAATATTTCCTGAAACGAAATCGACCTATGTTATTGGTGAATGAACATCAAGCTTTGATGCCAAAAGGAGGTGAAGTTCTAAATAACAATTACGGAACTGCAGCTGGAATATTAATTGAGAAAAAACATCAGATTTTTGTTAGTTTGCCTGGTGTTCCATATGAAATGAAAGGAATTGTACAAGAAGAATTGATTCCTTTTTTAAAAAATCGTTTTGACTTAAAAGGTAAAGATTATAAAACTGCCCTTACACAAGGTATTGGAGAATCATTTTTAGCAGAAAAAATAAAAACTTGGGAGGATGCTTTGACGAAAGATAATTTTTCTCTTGCTTATTTACCCTCTCCCGGATTCGTTAAATTAAGAATTACTTCTCAAAATGAACGAAAGGGATTAGACGAAATTAATTCCTATTTTAAAAAATTAGAACAACTAATTCCAGAGGCTTTATATGGTTATAATGAAGATAAACTACCTGAAGTTATTGGAGCCAAATTGAAAGAAAAAAATCTTAGTATTGGCACAGTTGAAAGCTGTACAGGTGGAATGTTAGCAGCTCAAATCAGCTCTATTTCAGGTGCTTCAGAATATTTTATGGGTTCTTTATTGACCTACAGCAATGAAATGAAAAGCAAACTAGCTGCAGTGGACGCTCGATTAATTGAAGAATTTGGGGCGGTGAGTCAAGAAGTTGCCTGCGCGATGGCAGAAGGTGGAAGGAACAAGTTAAATGTTTCCGTCTGTATCTCTACTACAGGAATTGCTGGTCCAACAGGAGGAACTAAAACTAAACCAGTTGGATTGGTTTGGATTGCAATTGCAACTTCAACCAGGACAATTTCAAAGTCCTTTCAATACGGAGATCAAAGAGAAAGAAATATACAAATGGCTGTAGCATCCGCACTTAATTTACTTCGCTATGAGGTGCTTAGCTAAAAAAACAAATCAACTGTTTTAAATTTAAGCAAGAATCTATGATTTAAGTTTGAAGAAATATTAAAAAAAGATTGGTTTTTGTTTGTATTTATTGGAAAAATATCTTTTCTTTGCACCCGCTTAAAGATTTACAATAAACTATCACACATGTCTCGAGTTTGTCAATTAACAGGAAAGTCAGTTATGGTGGGGAACAATGTTTCTCACTCTAATCGCAAAACGAAGCGTCGTTTTTATCCTAACCTTATAACTAAGAAATTTTTCATTCCAGAAGAAGATCGTTATATTACATTAAAAATATCAACATCTGCTTTACGAACAATCAATAAGAATGGTCTTGTGGCTTGCCTTAAAGAAGCGCGTAAAAAAGGGTTTTTAAAATAATCAACTGTTGTGAAACAGAAATAAGTAAAAGAAATGGCTAAGAAATCAAAAGGTAATAGAATCCAAGTAATTCTTGAGTGCACAGAGCACAAAACCACAGGAATGGCGGGAACATCTCGTTACATTACTACAAAGAATCGTAAGAATACTCCGGATAGAATGGAAATTAAAAAATTCAATCCGATTCTTAAGAAATATACAATTCATAAAGAAATTAAATAATTAAGTCATGGCAAAGAAAGTTGTTGCAACACTACAAAAAGGTGGCGGAAAAGAGCATACGAAAGTGATTAAAATGGTGAAGTCTGAAAAGACTGGAGCTTACTCTTTCAAACAAGAAATTGTACACAATGACAAAGTAAAAGAATGGTTTACTAAAGGTTAATTGTGTAATACATTTAAAAATACTTAAGCTTCCTTTTTTGGAGGCTTTTTTTTTCAATATTATGGGCTTATTTGATTTTTTTTCTCGGGCAAAAAAAGAAAATCTTGATGAAGGTTTAGCGGTTTCTAAGCAATCCTTTCTATCGAAGATAACAAGAGCAATCGTTGGGAAATCAAAGGTAGATGAGGAAGTATTAGATCAATTAGAAGAAATTTTAATTTCCTCTGATGTTGGTGTTCAAACTACCCTAAAAATCATCGAACGAATTCAAAATAGGGTTTCAAGAGACAAGGTTCTCAACACATACGAACTCAATGGTATTTTACGCGCTGAAATAATTGGCCTACTTGCTGAAAATAATGCAAAATTTGATGCGCCAAATCCTTCACCTCAAAATGACCCTTATGTAATAATGGTTGTTGGGGTAAATGGAGTTGGAAAAACTACTACCATTGGTAAATTAGCCTATCAATTTAAAAAATCAGGTAAAAAAGTAGTTCTAGGTGCTGCAGATACTTTTCGTGCAGCAGCGGTAGATCAATTAATCATTTGGTCAGAACGCGTTGGCGTTGAAATCATACAACAAGGAATGAATGCTGATCCTGCAAGTGTGGCTTTTGATACACTTCAATCAGCAAAAGCACAGAAAGCAGATGTTGTTATTATCGATACCGCAGGGAGATTGCACAATAAAATAAATCTCATGGCGGAATTAAGTAAAATTAAACGCGTAATGGAAAAAGTAATTCCTGGCGCACCTCATGAAATACTATTGGTTATCGATGGTTCTACTGGTCAAAACGCCTTTGAACAAGCGAAACAGTTTTCACAAGCCACAGAGATTAATGCTTTGGCAGTAACAAAGTTAGACGGTACCGCAAAAGGCGGAGTAGTCATTGGGATTTCTGATCAAATGAATATTCCTGTGAAATATATTGGCGTAGGTGAAAAAATGGAGGATCTTCAACTATTTGACCGGGAAGCATTTGTCAATTCCTTGATGTCCGAATAATATTAAGAAATTTCTTTAATTCACTAATTACCTTACTTGATAGCTTTAATACAACCCTCTATTATTGCAATAGAGAATGAAGCAACTATTAAAAAAAGTCAGCGTTCTCAAAATAGAACCGTTTTACAATAATTCTCTATAGTATTTAAAAAGTAAGACGAAAATCGATTTTAGTATTTATCCTTTAATTCTTTTATTATGAGAAATTTATTTCTATTACTTCCGCTAACAATAATTGGAATCACAACAATTACTTCTTGCAAAAAAATTGGTTGTACTGATCCAATTGCTAGTAATTATGATACTAAAGCGAAAAACGAAGATGGTTCATGTATTTATAAAGACATTAATGGTAATAGCTTTGGATCGATTAAAATCGGAAATCAAATTTGGATGACAAGTGACTTAAAAGCAACATCTTTTCGAAATGGAGACTTGATTCCTTGCGGTCAATTTGCCGCTTGGGGAACTTTAACCTCAAGCGCTTTTTGTGACTTCATGAATGAGCCATCCAAAGGAAGATTATACAATTGGTATGCTGTAAATGATTCGCGGGAAATCGCGCCTGCAGGTTGGCATATTCCAACCGATGCTGAATGGGCAAATTTAAGTGCCTATTTAGGAGGTGATGCAACATCTGGTAAAAAATTGAAAGCAACAAGTGGTTGGAATAGTAATGGAAATGGATCCAACGAAAGTGGTTTTAATGGTTATCCTGGAGGAATTAGAGAATTCAATGAAGGATTATTCTGTTATTCAGGTGTTTCAGGTTTTTGGTGGAGTCTTTCAGAGAGCGCTGCAGATAGCGCCTATTATAGACAATTAGGTTATTACCATGACCAACTAATTAGAGGTTATCGGAGCAAAAATAATGGGATGAGTGTTCGTTGTATTAGAGATTGATAAAACAACTTAAATATTATATAACTTATTGTATGTTATTGGGTTATGTCAAGTAATACCTTGCTTATAAATAAAAAAAGATTAAAAAATAAAAAATTTAGTTAAAAGCAATATATTTATTTAAGTGCAATTTTCTTTGAGAAATTATTGAATAAAAAGTATTTTTTTTCAATATATCCATGTATTTTGAATGTAAAAGCTTAAATTCGGGACTCAAAACTTTTACATGAAATACGCTTTTCTTCTTTTTTCATTTTTTCTTCAACTTTCACTGTCAGCTCAAGATTATAATGTCCGTGGATATATTTACGATAAGTCCAATGGGGATGCAATGAGTTTTCAAAAAGTGAAATTATTAAAAAAAGATAGCACTATTATCGCTGGTGCTGTCACTGATATAAATGGTCTCTTTTCCATTCCTAAATTAGGGTTAGGGAATTACATTATTAAAATTGACAATCCTAAGTACAAAAAATTCTTTGTTGATATCAACTTCAAAGAAGGAAAGCGTATTTTAGATGTTACTATCGAGCTGATAAGAAATGATGATTTAAAAGTATTTGGTCAAATCGATATCACAGCTGCAGATAAGTCAAAGCGCACCGAAATTGAAATCGGAAAAGTAAAATTAGATCAACATGCCCTAGAAAGGATTCCAAGTTACGGAGCTGAAAATGATATCGTGGGAGCTATCAGCGTTACACCTGGTGTTATTACAACAGGTGATCAAGGTGGACAGTTGTATGTGCGTGGTGGCACCCCAATACAAAATAAAGTTCTTCTAGATGGAATGACTATCTACAATCCGTTTCACTCTATTGGTTTCTTTTCCATTTTCGAAACTGAATTGGTTAAAAATATTGATGTTTACACTGGCGGGTTTGAAAGTAAATATGGCGGCAGAATATCATCTGTAATGGATATTACTTATCGTGACGGGAATAGAAAAAAATTTAGCGGTAAATTATCCGCTTCCCCTTTTTTAGCCAAACTAGTACTTGAAGGACCCATCGGTAAAATCAAAAATGATGCTCCAGCAGCAGGTTCGTATGTTTTTTCTGCTAAAAAAAGTTTGTTAGATTATACATCAAAATCACTATATCCAAATATTAATGATGGCAATGGCCTTCCTTTTAATTTTACTGATTTATATGGTAAGGTAACTTTTACCGGTGATGGTGGCTCGAAGGTGAGTGTATTTGGATTCCACAATCAAGATAGTGTGAATTATAATGTAGCAGATTTAAATTGGCAAGCATCTGGTGGTGGTTTGAATTTTTTAATGATACCAAGTGGTTCACCAGTATTTATTAGAGGTCATGTCAATGGAAGTAATTATATGACAACTTTTTCAGAAAGTACAACTGAACCTAGGTATTCAAAAATTGGTGGTTTCGATTTAGGATTTGACTTTAGTTATTTCTTGAAAGATGAAAGTGAATTGAGCTATGGATTTAATTTAAATGGCTTCAATACTGAATTTGTTACTTATAATGAAGTCAAAAGGAAAATAGAAGCTACGAATTTTACAACTGAAATTGGTGGTTATTTAAATTACAGAAAAGTTGGCGTTCGATGGGTGATGCAAGCTGGATTCAGAATTCAAGCATACACCTCACTTGGGACGGTGTCTCCTGAACCTCGGATAGGACTAAAATACAATGCAACTGACAAATTAAGATTTAAATTCTCCGGAGGTCGCTACTCGCAAAACTTCACCTCTGCTTCATCTGACAAGGATATCATCAATCTATTCAATGGTCTACTCTCAGCTCCTACTAATGTGCAAACTACATTTGTGACAGAATTTCAAAATGTAAAAAATACTAAAAATGGTTTGCAATATGCTTGGCATGCTATCGCAGGAATTGAATACGACTTGGGGAAATATGCCAGCTTAAATATTGAAGGATATTATAAATATTTTACTCAATTGAGTAATATCAATCAAAATAAATTATACGAAGATATTTCTCAATTTGAGCAAATTGATGATATCTATAAAAAAGATTTTATTTTGGAGTCTGGTAGATCCTTAGGTGTTGATATTTTGCTAAAATACAATAAAGACCGCTTGTTTCTTTGGGGCGTATATTCCTATGGCTACTCCACCAGATGGGATGGATTTGTTACCTATTTTCCAGTATTTGACAGAAGACACAATTTAAATTTAGTAGGGTCCTATTTATTCGGTAAGAAAAAAGATGTCGAATTGAATGTTAGGTGGAATCTTGGTTCTGGCTTACCATTCACCCCAACTGCAGGATACTATCAAGCAGAAAACTTTAATGGAGGAGTAACGACCAATTATGTTACCAATAACCCAAGTACTATTACTACCATTCTTGGGAACTTTAACAGTCAACGCCTACCCTATTATCACCGACTAGATGTTACAGTAAAAAAACATTTTACTTTCAAAAATAAAACAGTACTTGAACTTGTAGGAAGTATAACGAATGTCTACAATAGAAAAAATATTTTTTATGTGAATAGGGTCACTTCAAAACAAATATATCAATTCCCGATTTTACCAAGTATGGGTCTTAGTTTTAAATTTTAGTAATAGTGAAAATTAGTGCTTTTTCAGCCTTAAGACCTGTTCGAGATAAAGTTCATTTGGTGGCCACAAGGCCCTATTATTCCTATAAAAAAAATGTACTCAAAGCAAAACTAGAGGACAATCCATTCACATTTTTACATATCATTAATCCTGAATTTGGAAGTGAAGTCAAAACAAAACCCAATTCAAAGGAACGATTTGATTTAGTTCAGAAACAATATCAATTGTTTATAGAAATGGGCATTCTGATTCAAGAATCATCTCCAAGACTTTATCTCTATAAACAAACTAAGGGAAATCATGTAAGTATGGGGATTATTGGCGGGGCATCTATCCAAGAATATCAAGAAGATATCATCAAAAAACATGAGGCAACGCTCACAACTCGAGAAACTATGTTTACCGATTATCTTGAACAAGTTGGTTACAATGCTGAACCCGTTTTAATAGCCTATGCAGATCAAAAAAATATCGATCAACTCATTGCACAATATGCACTGCAAAGACCAGAATATGAATTCACCACTACAGATAGAATAACTCACGAATTATGGGTGCTTTCTGCTGAGAATACAAGTGAACTACAAACTGCATTTGAAAGCGTATCTGTTGCCTATATTGCCGACGGACATCACAGATCTGCATCCTCTGCAAGACTTTTTCAAAATCGACAAGATACTAATCAAGCTGTTAATAATGCTGATAATTTCCTCGCGTATTTTGTACCTGAGAGCAATCTATCAATTCTTGAATTTAACCGACTTGTGAAAGACTTAAAAGGTTATAGCTCCACTACTTTTTTACATGCTCTGAGTGCCTTAGGAGAACTTAAAGAATTAAATGCAGCGGAAAAACCATCAAAAGAACATGAAATCACTTTATTCATAGATCAAAAATGGTATAGTTTAAAGCTACTGAATTATTTAATTGATGAAAAACATCCTGTAGTTGGTTTGGATAGTAGTTTACTCACAGAATTAATTCTTAGCCCACTTTTGGGTATAACTGATCTTAAAACAACAGAAAGAGTTACTTTTTTACCTGGAAGCGAAGATCTTTCTATTATGGAAGAATTGATTAATTCAAATAAATTTGCTGTTGGATTTGTTTTATATCCTGCAACCTTCGAACAAATTAAAAAAGTGGCTGACCATCAATTAAATATGCCTCCCAAATCAACCTATGTTGAACCTAAATTAAGAAGTGGCTTAACCATTTATGATATCAACCAATGATTTCGGAACTAATTGACAAAATCAAAAGCACTTTACCTGATAGTGTTTGTTTAATTGCTGTTTCAAAAACAAAACCTGTTTCCGATCTTAGTATTGCTTATCAATCTGGTCAAAGGCATTTTGGCGAAAATAAAGTACAAGAGCTTACAGAAAAATCAGAACAATTACCCAAAGATATTCATTGGCATATGATTGGTCATCTGCAAAGCAATAAAGTAAAATATATCGCTCCTTTTGTACACCTTATCCATACGGTTGATAGTTTGAAATTATTAATAGAAATAAATAAACAAGCACAAAAAAATGATAGGGTTATTTCCTGTTTACTTCAATTCTATATAGCGCAAGAGGAAACGAAATTTGGACTGAACCTAGAAGAGGCTAATGAACTACTGACTTCTAATGAATTTCTAAGTCTGAAAAACATTCAAATTTCTGGAGTAATGGGAATGGCTTCATTTGTTGACCATCAGGATCAAATCCGAAAAGAATTTCAGCATTTAAAATCAATATTTTTAGATTTAAAAAATAACCATTTCAGAACTAATTCCAATTTCAAAGAAATTTCAATGGGTATGAGTGGTGATTATGTAATTGCGATTGAAGAAGGAAGTACCCTGATAAGAGTTGGAAGCTCCATATTTGGTGGTCGATAGTTTCTTTATTTTTTACAATCAAATATTAATGTCGATAGCGTTTCTGGATGGAAATACTTATTGGCAATATCCATTAACTCCTTTGCTGTCAATCGATCAATTCCTTCATGAATTTCCTTAATGGTGTCAATTTGATTAAAAGCCAATAAGCTTTTACCTAGTCCAAGCATTAAACCAATATTACTATCCATTCCCAAAGCCATATGACCTTTGTATTGTTGTTTGGCTCGGTGTAACTGAGCACTCGATAATCCTTTATGACAAATTTTATCAAGTTCCTTCTTGGCTAAATCGACAGCTTGATCTATATTTTTGGGGTCCGTACCCAAATAGATACTCCAAAAACCAGTATCAGAAAATGAAGTATAACTTGCATCAACGGCATAGGCCAATCCATGCTTTTCACGAATCGCCAAACTCAGTCTAGAATTTAAGGCAGGCCCGCCAAGAACATTAATCAGTAAACCCATTCCGCGTCTTTCCTCATCTAAATAACTCGGAGCCATTCCTCCAATTACTGCATGGGATTGATAATTAGCTTCTTTTGTCCGTATATTAAAAGGAGTGTATGCACCAATCGGATCATAAACGGGACGGATAGCAGTTTGAGGTAGTGTCTCCAATGCACTTTCTAATAGACTTAATAATTTTGCTTTTGAATAAGAACCAACATAAGAAACCACCAAATTATCAGCTGTAAAATGCGCTGAAACATATTCCTGTAAATCAGAACGCTTAAAAGACTTGACACTTTTTTTGGTTCCTAATATATTATTACCAAGAGAATGGTTTTTATATAAGTGTGCCTCAAAATCATCGAATATTTTATCACTCGGACTATCGAGATAAGAATTTAATTCATCTAGAATCACTTCTTTTTCTTTCAACATTTCATTTTCAGGAAATACAGAGTTTATGGAGATATCCGCTAATAAATCTATCGCTCGAGCAGTGTACTGCTTGGTAAATGAAGCATGCAAACAAATCTCTTCTTTTGCAGTAAAGGCATTTAATTCACCTCCTACATCATCTAATCGAGAAAGTACTTGAATTGCTTTTCTTTTGCTTGTTCCTTTAAAAACACAATGCTCCAAAAAATGAGCAAGTCCTTCCTTATTTTCCTCTTCAAATTTGGAACCTGCCAAAAAAGTAAAACCTAGATGGGAAACTTGACTTGATTTATATAAATAAACAAGTCTCACCCCATTAGATAAAGTAAAACATAAAGGTTGAATATCTTTCATCAAGGATTTTTTCTATAGATTTTCCAAGACTCACCCTGTAATTCATATACAATTCTATCGTGCAATCTAGAAGGTCGGCCTTGCCAAAACTCTATTTTTGATGGAAAAAGAGCATATCCACCCCAATGAGGTGGTCGCGGCACACTTGAACCAAATTGATCTGATAATGTTTGAAAACGATCTAATAAATCCTGGGAATCGGTTAGTTCTTGTGATTGTTCAGATGCCCATGCGCCCAATTGACTTTCGCGTGGACGACTATCAAAATATGCATCGCTCATGGCAGCGTCTAATTGTTCCACACGACCTTCTATCCGAATTTGTCGCTCCAATTTAGGCCAAAAAAACAAGAGGGAAACTAATGGATTGACATTTATTTCTGAACCTTTTTGACTCTTATAATTGGTGTAAAAAACGAAAGATTCCTTCCATAATTCCTTTAAATATATGATTCTGGAGCTCGGTTGTCCATTAGTGTCAACAGTGGATAAAGAACAAGCATTTGACTCTAATTCCTTTCCATCAATTGCCTCTTGAAACCATATCTCAAACAAATCAAAGGGATTATTCATATCCATATTGATAAGAGATCCTTTTGAGAAATCATCGTGCTTATGTTTTAATTGAGCTAAAGAATTAGGCGTCTTCATCTGCCAACTCATCAATTAAATCACTATCAGAAACATCCTCATCGTCTAGATCTGATCCCGAAGCACTGAAGACAACTCCTTGAGGTTGTGATATTTCATCATCATTCTCTTCTTCTTCCTCTTCCTCCTCATCTTCCTCTGGATCTTCAATTTCAGGATCAAAAGCAGCAACGGTTGGCTTCATTTCCTTTAACACCTCTGGCATTAACTTATTAATCGGCGCAACATCATCCTCATGATGTGGGAATATCTCAATAATCGGAGAAGCGGCAATAATTGTAATTTTAAAATCAATCATTAAAGTAGACAAACTCTCTTCAATTCTAAGATATGCTTCTTTTACATTGGAAGCGGTCACAAGATAATTTTGAGAAATAGTTTTTTTCTTATCACCTTCATCATCAATTTTATCATAAGTAACCTTGCATTTAAACCAAGTTTCCGCATCATCATAAGCGAAAATATCATGAACATCAGTCCTTGCTATTCCTACAACGGTAAACTCACCTCGAATTAAAGCACCCAATTCTTCATAAATTCTTGCTTCTGCATCTGTAAAAGTCATTGCAGCTAACATATACGGTTCAGAAACACGCTTAAAAGTCCCGTTTTCTAATTGTTTTGTGTATTTAACTTTAACTGTAAACCAACTGTTCATTTGAATAATTTTTTATTAAACAAAGATAAGTAGCATTACAAGAAATTATTCAATTGTTGAAAACAAAAAAAATAACTTCAGAAATAAATTAATTATTGAAAAATTGAGTGGGGATTATTTACCAAAACCAAAAGGCAATAGATCCTTCGCACTATCTAGTACCAGTGTGCGCATGTCTTGGTTTACAACAATGACACGAATCGCTTTTCTTTGACGATTCTCTGATTCTAAAAGCACTTGCCGACAGGATCCACAAGGGGAAAGTAGAAAAGAAGCTGGCATTAATGCTCCTTTAGCAACGATGCAAATAGTTTTAACCACTCCTTTTGGATAGGTGGCACCTGCATAGAATAAAGCTACTCTTTCTGCACACATGCCCGATGGGAAAGCAACATTTTCTTGATTATTTCCTTCTACTATAGTTCCATCTTCCATTAATAAAGCTGCACCAACCAAAAATTCAGAATAAGGAGCATAGGCACGATCCATTGCCGAATAAGCAACTTGAACTAATTTAAAGTCTTCAATAGGAAGTTCTTTCCAATCAGTTAATAAATCGTAATTAAATTGAAATTGCTCTCTCATGTTGTTTATGGATAAGTGCTT
This sequence comes from Flavobacteriales bacterium, assembly GCA_947476515.1. Classification (GTDB taxonomy): domain Bacteria; phylum Bacteroidota; class Bacteroidia; order Flavobacteriales_D; family Crocinitomicaceae; genus UBA952. Next base: position 1,227 of record CANJQZ010000008.1, on the reverse strand, counting down.
CTATACGCACTCACTTGTACTATGTTTCGTGCGGATGCTTAAAACATCACTGCAATCTATTATTTACCAATTGAGAAACCTTTTCAATGAAATGATTTGGATGAAGTGTCCTCCAATCGAGTGTATCCAAAGCACCCCCCATTGCAAAATACTGATGAATCCTAATGCGCTCAAATTCACGAGCTACATGCTCGTGAAAATTAACCATTGCTACCCACCCATCCTCAATATCCTCAAACCATTCTTCGTAATAACAATCATCTGAATAATGAAAATTTAATACATTTTCTCCGATCAAAATAAATTTATCTATACCCTTAGAAATCATTTGATCAATGATATCTCTTTTTAGGATCATAATATCATTCTCAATCGCATCATTCCATTCACCTATGAATTCAATTACTGCGGCACCATTCGAATAGTCCACATATAAAATCTTTAAAAATAGCGTCGCAGAATCCATACTGTCCCATTGTGGATGCAGGTAATAATTGTAAATTCTGTGGGTATACTGAAATTCATTATAGCTTTGCTCGTAGAAAGGAGACAAAGGATCCTCTGAAGCAATATAATAGCCACGCCAGTTATAAAAAGGTTCAATCAAATGCACATGCAAAATTAAGGTATGCTTTTCAATAGAAACAACTATTTTAAATTAATTGTAATTTTGTTGCTCAATTAAAAAACTGTGGGGAAAGATAAATTACGCCGATTTGAAGCAATTAAATCATTTGATAATGTTTTCGAACCCGTTAGAGAGCAAGATTTTGAACATTCTGGAAAATGGAATGAAAATATTTTTAAAAATCAGAATCCAATTGTCTTAGAGCTCGGATGCGGAAAGGGCGAATATAGTGTTGGATTAGGCACCTTATTTTCAGATAAAAATTATATCGGAGTTGAAATCAAAGGAAATAGAATCTATATTGGAGCTAGAGAAGCCATTGACAAAAACCTAAACAATGTAGCTTTCTTAAGAACTCGAATCGATTACATAGATTCCTACTTTAAAGAAAATGAAGTCGATGAAATATGGTTGACTTTTTCAGATCCTCAACCCAATAAACCAAGAAAAAGACTTACCTCTACCCTTTTTATCAATCGATATCGAAAATTTTTGAAGCCTGGTGGATTGATCCATCTAAAAACAGACAGTTCAGTGCTATTTGATTCTACAATGGAGCAAATAAAATTAAATGAATATGAATTAGTCGACTTAAGACC
>CANJQZ010000007.1 GCA_947476515.1 Flavobacteriales bacterium | reverse complement strand
TAGGATTTAATAAATATTCAGTTTTTTTAAAAGAAATAGAGTATTGAGGAATATTTGAATCTGTAACACGAACAAAAGTCTTTACTTTCTTTAATTTTTTAGTTCTTTCCTTAGCAGTTTTGGTCATGGTTACTGCAGATAGATATCTTTCAATCAATTCTTCTTTACTGATATCTGAAGGTAACATTTGTTTTTTCTCATCTCCAAAGGCATCTAATAATTCAATTTGTCCATCAGCATCAAAAACTTTGATTTTAGATAACACTTCTTCATTACCAACTACAATTATATTACATGCATAGGGATTGAAATACATTTTGGCCATTTCCAAAACCGTTTCTTTTGAAACCTCATCCAAGCGTTGTAAGTAAGTTTTATAATAATCAGGGTCCAGTTGATTTTTGATGATATTAAATGCAAATCTTGCTATCGTTTGCGGGCTTTCAAGAGATCGAGAAAAATCACCATTCATAGAAGATTTAATTAGGTTCAACTCATCGTCTTTCACAAGATCAGATGAAATAATTTTAAATTCGTTTAATATCTCAGTAATTGCTGAATCGGTAACTGAATTTCTAAAGTTACCACCTGCTGAGATCCAAGAACCATTATCGGTAATATTTAATCTAGAGTAACAACCATAAGTATATGCTTTGTCTTCTCGAAGATTATGCATTAATCGAGTCCCAAATCCACCTCCGCCTAAAATGCCATTCAAAACCGTTAAGGGCAATTGATATTTATCACCTGGATGAATATTGACTGGAAAAGTAATATAGACAACAGATTGAACAGCACCTGGTTTATTAACAAAAATAACACGGTTTCCTTTATTTTTTTGAATTATTTTGGTAGGATTTAACTGGGAATCAGGGCCTGCCCATAAACCAAAATACTTATTTGCCCATCTTGTTGCCTCTTCAAGGTTCACATCACCAACAATTACTAAATAGGCTCCTTTTGGTGTAAAGGTCTTTTTAAAATAATCTTTCACATCTTGTAATTGTATTGCATTCAAAGACGCCTCTGTCATTACTTCCCCATAAGGATGTTGTGGAAAATTAATTTTTGAAATTGCATTTTGAGCCATAGTTCCAGCATCTGACTTTGCAGCCATTAATCCAGATTCATTTTGTTTTTTGATTCGGTCAAATTCATCCTGAGGAAACGAGGCATTGAGCAAAACATCAGACATCAGTGTTAAGCCTTTGTCTACATGTTTGGTTAAGCACGACAAGAAAATTGAATTTTTATCTGCACTCAAGTCAGCTCCGATATAATCAATGTCATTATCAAATTGATCCTTTGAACGATTACTAGTTCCTGAAAGCAGCAGTGATCCTGCCAAATCTGAAAGTCCAGCAAGACGACCTTCTAGTATTGGATCGGAGCCCATTCGAATATTAAAAGAAACTTTTGGAATTTTATGGTTCTCAGATAGAATTACAGTAATTCCATTAGAAAGTTTGAATACTTTAGAATCATTTATATTAATAATCGGTGCTTTGCCTGGTTTTGGCATCACAGATCTGTCAATTTGAGCAATTAAATTGGAAGACAGAAGAAATAGTAGGGTATATAATATTGATTTCATAACAAGTTCTTATTTTTCTTTTGGTAAATAATGTAGAATTACTCTCGAGTTTTGAGATAGATATTTCTGAGCAACACGCTGTATATCTTCTTTAGTAACTTTCATAAATAATTCACTTTCTGTATTGATTCGGTTGGTAGCGCCAAAATAAACATGATTATCAGCCAAACTCTCAGCAATACCTTCGATGCTAGCAGTGTTTTCAACCATATTATTTTCTAATTTATTTCTAATCTTCATGAATTCAGCATCTGTAATCAGTGTAGATTGAATCATTTCAATTTGTTTATCAAATTCAACTTGTATAGAATCTAAACTAATATCCTTTGCAGCAATAGCAGCAAAAATTCCAATCCCAGCGTCCTCTAATCCATAATTAAATGAAAAAGCAAAAGTGGCCATTTCCTTTTTTTCTACAATAGTTTTATTAATTCTTGAACTAGGACCACCGGACAATACTTCATTCATGAATTGTAGCGCATAAGTGTCAGGATGAGTTTGTTCTGGAAATTTATATCCCATAAAAATAGCAGGCAATTGAATATTATCATAAATAACATCTTTGATAACCGCATCAATTTTAGAATGATCTTTTTCAGTTCTTTTGATTTCAATTGGTTTAGCAGAAAAGTTGGAAATTAGTTTTTTCGCTTCAGCTGAAGTAGAACCCATAAAGTTCTTAGCGTTAAACTTTGTTTTTGGAAGTCCATATCTTTTTTCAAAATCGACATCACTTAAACCAAGAAAATCACGATAAACATTTAATGCTTGACCTTTTGGCATAGATCCGTAATAATATTCTACCCACTTTTTTGTTTGTATAAGATCTATATCACCAGCAATCGTTAAAGTTGCGTTGGCAGGTACATAATAAGTTTTATAAAAATTAACATAATCTTCTTCTTGCGCAGCATCTAAATCGGCCATACTACCAATTGGAGCCCAATTATATGGATGTGTGACAAAAACTCTTTTAAACATTTCAGTAAAGAAAGAACCGTAAGGTTGATTGTCAACGCGCTGTCTTTTCTCTTCTTTTACAACACTTCTTTGCGTTTCAATTCCTTTAATGTCAACTTTGGCATGAAGCATTCTTTCACTTTCTAGCCATAAACCTAATTCTAATTGATTGGAAGGAAGGATTTCATAATAATAGGTTCTGTCTTGTGAAGTATTAGCGTTTAACTCCCCGCCATTCTTTTCCACTAATTCACTGTATTTTCCTCTTTCAATATTTTGAGATCCTTCAAATAGTAAATGTTCAAAAAAGTGAGCGAACCCTGTTCTAGATGCAATCTCATTTTTAGATCCTACATGATATAAAACGGAAACAGCTACGATAGGGGTACTGTGTTCTTCGTGAAGAATAACATGAATACCATTAGATAGGTCGTATTCAACAAATTCAATTTTCTTTTGTGCCTTTAGCCCCCATAGTGAATTGACTAAAATAAGCGATAAAAATATTTTTTTCATAGGTGTAATTTCGATACCACGAAAATACATTAGATTTTTCAAATTGCATTACATTTCATTAAAACTGTAATTAATTAAGATTAAAATTTTTTGTGGTCCGAAATTTGGTTAAATTTGAAATCAATGAAAATAGCATTCACTTTATTTTTTGTCTTTTTATTCAATTTTCTTTTTTCTCAGGGTGTAATTCCATGCAGAGATTTTAATAATTATTTTTTGAGTTTTGAAAACGGGTTTTTTAAGCAAGTAGAAATCCAACCTGTTAAAGAATATAAAGCAGGTGATGAAATGGTAGCTTATATAGATACAAGAGGTAATCTTCGTTTATATGATGGAAAAATACGAAAAGATATTACCAACTTAAATGTTGAATATCAAGTGTCTGATCACTTGTTGGGTTATAAAATTGGACCGACTTTGAATTTATGGGATGCTGGTAGGTTGCAGACCTTGACTTATTTTGCGCGGAATTATTTAGTGAAAGATAGTATGATCGTTTATGAAGATACTCGCTTCAATACCATTAATGTATATTGGAATAAAACAACTACCTCAATTGCTACTATTATTGGAGATTTGGCACTTCCTACCCAAATAGGTGAAAACATGATCATTTTTAAAGATAATGGGAATTTATACAAAGTTTTTTGGAGAGGATTAATTTTTGAAATTGGTGCGTGGAATGGATTTGCCATTGATTTTCAAGTAGGAACGGATATTGTTTGTTTTAATGATCCTACTACACGAACTTTTGTTGGTTTTGAGAATGGTCAATTTGTTGATATTGAAGGTCAATTTATGAAAAAATATAAAGCAGGCCGAGGTTTTGCTGTATATGAAGACTTAAATAGCAATCTATGGATGTATAAAAATGGCATAAAAACTCAATTATCAAATTTTTCACCTACTTTTTGGGATGTTAAAGATGATATGATTGTTTGGGGTGAAAATTCTTATTTATTTGCCTATACAAATGACACTAAAATTGAAGTAGCTAATTTCACCCCATCTTCCTATTTGATAAAAAATAACACCTTGGTCTTTAAAAATATAATGGGTGGGGTTTCTGCTTTAGTTAATGGAAAGGTCGAATCAATAACCTCTTTACAAGATGCAGAATTTGAAATTTATGGCAACTCTGTATTGGTTAAATTATTTAATCAAAGTAATATCGTTTATTCGAAAGGTCAACTTTATTCGAACTAAGTTCCATGAAATCCCGCTTATTAATTTTCTTTTTTCTTCTGGTAAATTTTTCATTCGCTCAAGTTCCAGTATTTGACAAAATGGAGCAGTTATATGATCAGCAGCACTTTAAGATGGTTTATCGTCGTGCTAATCGGTTTTTAAATGACCCAACATATGATTTTTCTTTCGTCCCTCTATACTATAAGTCTATTAGTGGATTGCAGTTGGCTAAGGAAGATACATGGAGAAAAAACCACCCAACAGTCTTTGATGATGCAATAAGAGATTTCGAGCATATTCGAAAAACGGTAAAAGGTAGAAAAACATTAGAGGCTCATCATTCTGAATTAGTAGCATTGAAGATGGATCTAGCGGCTTGGATGGCAGATTTAAATCGAAGAAAAGAAAAGGAATTATCATATTTTTTCTCAAATAAAATAGAAGCTCTTTTTATTGATATTGAATTCAATGCTTCAGACAGTAAATTCGTATGGGTTGCCCCAGCCAATGTTGCATTAAAAGAAAGAGCTGGAATAATTGATTTTGCAAAAAACTTCATAGGAACACCATATGTTTGGGCTGGAGAAAGTCCGCAAGGGTTTGATTGTAGTGGTTTTACCTCCTATGTTCTTTTACATCATGGTATTAATATTCCAAGAAGGGCTAAAGAGCAGTATGATAATTCGATTAAATTAACTCATGACCAAGTTCAAATTGGAGACTTAGTTTTTTTCTCTAATGGTGCAGAAGTTTCTCATGTAGGAATTTTGGTATCTGAAAAAGGCCAAGATTTAGTGATGATTCATGCTTCTAGTAGTAAGGGTATTACTTTTGATAAAATAACGGGTTCTAGTTATTGGGAAAAACGAATAATTGGATTTGGGACCTTCCTATACAAATGAGTTTACTCATTTGTTGTTTCAGGGTTATCTTTATTCTGTTGTTCTTGAAAGGGACTGGCTAATGGGAATATAACAGCTGCGATTAAAAGAAAATAAAATAACTCGTTAAAAAACGCTACCTTAAAATCCAAACCAATATTTAGAAGGCAAAATATACACGCTAAACCTAGCGTAATCTGATTTAAATAGTTCCACTTAAGCATTAAGGATTTGATTAAGGAAGCCCATATGAAATAAAAACTAAAAAGAATTGGAAGTAGTAATAAATGCCAATAATTTTCAAAGTCGCTCAAATGAATCATGAAATAAGAGGCGATGCTTAAATAGATAGCAATGTTAATTAAGCTAACTAATTTAACAAACCAATTTAATTGAATAAAACTTAATCCCATGATCAAACTTGGTCCTAAGAAATATATCGCCCATTTAGCTGTACTTAAGCCAGTAAAAGAAACACTTCTGTAGATACTAAAAGCAAATGCAATGATAGCAATCAGACACAACAAAAACCAAGTATTTCGGGCTAACTTTTTAAGCATGATTTCTTCTACTTTTTTCACAGGCACAAACAAGTTGCCATAGTGCTCTTGCGCCAACATTAGCATCCCAATCATTGTTCTCTCCCGGTGCTACCTCATTCAAATCAAATCCAATAATCCTTCTTCCTGTAGCTACAAGTTGGAATAATAAATAGGATATTTGCTCCAATTCAAATCCACCCGCTACTGGTGTGCCGGTATTGGGACATAATTCAGGTTTTAAACCATCAATATCAAATGAAATGTAAACATTTTGAGGCAATGACGCAATGATTTCATTAACTTGATCTGACCAATTTTTTCCTTCAAAATTTCCTGATTTCAAATCCCAATCATAAAAAGTAACAACTTTTGGATGAATCTTACTCAATTCAACTTCTGTTGTAGAAATGTCACGAATTCCAACCTGAACTAATTTGGATAGATTTTGACAACTATCTAAAACATTATACATAATACTAGCATGCGATTGATCAAAACCTTCATAGGCTTTTCTTAAATCAGCATGGGCATCAATTTGCAAAATCCCAAAGGAATCATGATGTGAATTTAATGCTTCCAATAATCCAAGTGGAGTAGAGTGCTCTCCTCCTAAAACAGCAACAATTTTACCCTGTTTGATTAAGTCTAAGGATCGCTCCATTAAATTGGATCTCAGGGCTTCGTGCGCTTTGTTGATGTAACTTAATTCATCAGCAAATTTTTCTCTTGCTTGTTCTTCACCGATAACTTCAAGTTCTGCAAGATAAACTTTACTCATTTGACAACAAGTGCTATTAATTTCGGACCATTCTTGTGATATAGCGGTCATAAAAATTTTAGTTTCAAATGCGTTTTCTAATTTCGGGTGATAAAAGTCTAGTTGCGTTGAAGCTTTAAGAATAGCTAAAGGACCATTACTTGTTCCTTTACCGTATGAGGCAGTTGCGTCCCAAGGAACAGGGATCAATACAATCGAAGCGTCTTGTTCATTAATTGGAAATCCAAAGATATTTCCATTGGCGATACCTACACCATTGGGGTCAAAAGGAATCATATCTTGTTGTTATTGTAGTGATTAACAGCTGCGCGAACAGAACCTGTTTTTTCTAATAGTTCTTGCGCGAGTGCCTGTTCAATATGAAGTTCATCAATAATCATCTTGATGCCACGATCCACCAGTTTGTGATTGCTCAATTGCATATCAACCATTTTATTACCCTTTACTTTTCCCAATTTAATCATTAGTGTCGTAGATATCATATTTAAGACTAGTTTTTGAGCTGTGCCTGATTTCATACGCGTGCTTCCTGTGACAAATTCTGGTCCAACTACCGGAGCCATTGGAAACTGCACCAATGCGGATAGAGGGGAGGAGGGGTTGCAGGAAATTCCAGCTGTTAGAATTCCTAATTCATTTGCTTTTTCAATCGCGCCAAGAACATAAGGGGTAGATCCAGAGGCTGCAATCCCAACAATAGTATCGTTTTTAGTTAAGTTAAAAGGTGCTAAATCTTTCCATGCTTGTTCGCGATCATCTTCGGCAAATTCCACTGCTTTTCGAATGGCTGTATCGCCACCTGCAATAATTCCAACGACAATTCCATGATCAATTCCAAAGGTTGGTGGGCATTCACTTGCGTCAACAATACCAAGTCTACCACTGGTGCCTGCACCTAAATAAAAAAGCCTCCCTCCATTTTTCATTCTGGAAAAACAAGCTTCTACAAAGGCTTCAATAGAGGGTATTTCTAGAGCGACAGCTTCAGAAACGGTTTGATCTTCTTTGTTGATGTTGCGCAATAAATCAAGACTGGACATCTTTTCAAGATTCTGGTAATTAGAATCTGATTCAGTTATTTTTTTCATATTAAATAAGCCTTCGAATCTAATGCGTTAAGGTCGATTTCCACTCTATTTTTTAAAGTTGTCGATAAACCAAGTCCAGCAAAATCTGCTTTAATTGGGTATCTTCTGTGTTGTCGATCGACTAATACGACAGTTTTAATTGATTTAGTAGCTTGTTCAAGAAATCGAACGAGTGCATATTGCATTGTTTTTCCCGAATTAATTACATCATCAACAAGAACAATAAAACCTTTTTTAAGCGATTTTTCATCGATTGAAAAGGTTATTGGATATTTCCATGGTTCTTCTTTGTTAATAGTAACTTCAAAAACATGAACGGTAATCTCTGAATGATCACTGATGATTTTTGCTAATAATTGCGCTAAGATATAGCCGTTACCTATTATTCCACCGATATAAATGGTCTTTTCACCGACACAATTTTCTATGATTTGATGCCCTAAACGGGTTATTTTCTGATGAATTTTCTGATGATTCAAAATAACTTGCATGCGCCTAATATTGTTTAAAACAAAGATAAACTTTTGTAATTAATCCGAAGATAGAAATCACTTTGATTTATTATTTCTTTTCAATAGATAATTCTAGCGCGAATAAAATGTTTAAGTCAGCGTAACAAATCTCAAAATTATCACTTTGAAATTAAAAATCTGAATTCAATTCAAAAGTTAACCATAGCCGATTAACAGGATGATAAAAACTTAGTTTAGCAGCATGTAAATATAAACGCTTTTCTTTTTTGCCATAAAGATCATCTCCAACAATAGGCATGTTGAGTCCAAGTGGGTGTGCCGCATGAACTCTTAATTGATGCGTTCGTCCTGTTATTGGTTTAAAGCGCACTTTAGACTTTCCGTCTTTTCTTTCTAATAATTCCCAATCTGTTTGCGCTAATTTTCCATGTTCAAAGCATACCAATTGTCTTGGGCGATCATCAATATCTAAACGCAATGGTAAATTGATGCGTCCCTTATTTGTTTTTAAATCACCCTCTAATAAAGCCTCGTATTCTTTTTCGATTTTCCTTTTTATGAATTGTCTCTGAAGTACTTTATGTACTGAAATTGTCTTTGCAATCAGCATTAATCCGGAAGTTGACATGTCTAATCGATGCACTACCAAAGGACCTGTAGCCTCGGGATATATGATTTTCATGCGCTCTGCAACAGAATCTTTGATGTTTTTTCCAGGAACGGATAAAAATTCAAATGGCTTGTTGATGATAGCAATAGCATCATCTTCATAAATTATTTCTAAGGACTTTCCAATTCCAGGATTTTGTAATAATTTGTTTTCATTGATTTCAATACCTTTTAACATATGAGCTAAAATGGGTTCGCATTTACCTTTGCATGCTGGATAATATTGTTCATGTGCTCTAATTTCTGATTTAGGCGCATCACCCCACCAAAATTCAGCGATTGTTAAAGGGGTTAATTTATGTTGGAATGCATATTGTAAAAGCTTAGGCGCGGCGCATTCTCCAGCACCTGCAGGTGGTTGGTGGAAAGGAGTTTCCGAAAAAATACTTCCAAGACTTTTAGATTCTAAATTTTGATTGTAAAATAAATATTGTTCAAACAATTGAGCTTGAATTTTTGCTGATTTATTTTTTCGTTCCAATTTAAGTGCACTAAGTTTTTCTTCGTAAACATTGATTTTTTCCTCTAATGATGTGATATTATAACTCCAGTATTTTTGCTGATCTTTTAATTCAAATTGTTCCCTTATACTTAGTTCGCTTAGATTTTTTAGTAGGATATTAATTTCCTCTTGATGCATCGATATCGAATCACATCTTTGTTTTTTTCGCTCAAGTTTCGCTTGCTTAATATTAATTTTTGTTTGAGCTAATGAATCTTGAGCTTGTTTTTTTAATGCTTGTAATTCATCTTTAAGTTTTAGGAACATGGGGTCAGTTTCTAAAGCGAGAATTTTTGAATTAAATTCATTTACTATTGCTTCTTCTTTTTTATAAAAACCATCCTCCTTTAGCATGTCAAATACTGGAGGGACAAATTGTTCATGGTGATTACCACCGGCCAATTTACCTGAAAATGCTCTCAAATACCCAAGTTCACCGATTTCATTTTTAACAACCAAAACACCAAACATCTTGCCAATAACCAAAGAATTGAGATCAGGATCTATCCCAAAATTATGCACCCAATCTTCTTGAGTTCTTAAATACTCTTTTAATTCTTTTGCAGCGATTAATGCAAGCGGAGTAGGGTCATAATAAAATGGGTAATCAAATTTTTCAGGCAATGTAATTCCATCAAGGGTGCCTTTGAAACGAATGAAACAGGAGTCGATTGACATGTTTTTTACAGAACTTTATTTTTCAATAAATTCAATTCTATCTGGAAATAATGCGATTTTTCTGAATCGATAAAGTTTTCCAATTGCTTGTTTAAAGGTTTTTTTACTCATTCCCATGTATTCTCTAATGTCCTCTGGACTAGAGTTATCAGTAAGATAAATAGTTTTTTCAACTCTTAATTTTTCTAATAAATCTTCTGTAGCAAGATCATACTTTTCAAAAGTTAAAGGCTCGAATCTTATGTCCAATTTACCATCTTCCCTAACTTTTGATACAAATCCTACACTTCGATCACCACGCTCTAATGGTTTATTAAAATCTTGATGATATATTAAACCAGCATGTCTATTGTTTACAATAACATTAATTCCCAAATCCGTTTTCTCGCAAATAAGGAGTTCTACTTCTTCACCCGTAATGTCTTTTATACAAGGATCAATTGATTTTTTTATTTTCATACTACCAAATAAACGATCTGTTTCATGGTCGTATTTTAATACAAACAAGTATTTTTCGTCAATATAAACTTTGTGCAATTGTTCGCGAAAAGGAACGAATAAATCTTTATCTAAACCCCAATCTGCAAATGCACCATATGGATTTACTTCCGCAATTCTCAAATAGTTGAAGCCTCCTAATAAAAGATGGGGCGTTTCTGTTGTGGCGACAATTCTATTTTCAGAATCCTTCATGATAAAAACACTTACTTCTGAATCTAATTCCATATCTTCAGTAAGGTATTTTGTTGGAAGTAAAACTTCGTTTCCTTGAAGGTCTTCTAAAAATGCTCCTGGGGGAGTTATTCGGTTGATTTTTAATTTATTAAATATACCTAGTTGCATCTATGGTTTAGTAGTACGACGGTTCTTTTTCTTGTACTTTCCGGTCGTTACAGAAAGCCCATTTGGATTGCGACGATCGCGTTTGTTCCTTTTATCTTTAATATCTAAAGTTTCTCTATCGGTATTTAATGCTGCTTCACTTTCGACTGTTCTTGCGACATGTCCTATATCACCTTTCTTATTGGGATCTTCTGGATTAACCCAGTCTTCCTTAATGTTTTCTTCTTTCGTTTTTCCAGTTTTTGGGTCTAGGGTGTAGATGGTATGATGCTTATTTATGCCTGTAGAATTTACAGCAATTACATCTTCTTCTAGTACCCATTTATCTTCTTGCCAAATATAGGCATCGTATGAAAAATCCGGAACATAATAGGAAAATACGCCTGCCAAACTGGAGGATTCGGGAGAAAGATGGTCATAAACGATGCGTTTATTCTTTTCATCATATTTTAGTGACATAACAGATTTGTCAGAATATTCAAAAATAATACGCTTAGATGTTGTTTTCTTTTTAACAAATAAAGGACTTCCTAACTTAGCTGTATTTGGCGTAAAGGTAAGGACATCAATAATTTTAAAGTTACTTCCGCTTGTCCCACCATCCCAACCAAGCAGTGTGTATTCTATATTACCATTGTATTCTACAGGTATTATTTTATAATATAAAGCACCATACCAATTTTTAGCATCAATTACACCTTCAGGTTTTACGGTATAAGGATCTAACTTGTCTACAAGTTCAATTATTTTAACAGGTTCGTCATCACCTTCGGATTTCATAACAAATGCAGCATATGCGTATGATAAATCATTATATTCAAGATTCCAATTTACTATACGAACCAATTTGTCAGGACTGTCTATTATTGCGACTGTTTTTAATTGAGTAAAAGTATAGGTAAATGCGCCCTCTAATTTTAGGAAATTCAACATTGCACTCCTAAATTCAAGACCTTTTTTATTAATTTCCTGATCCGTTTTTGCAGAACGGAAGTCTAAAAGCCTTTCGTTTAATTCTTTTTCTTTTTGCACAAGGTTAACTTGACTGTTTAAATCAAACAATCCAAGTGAAATAAAAAGAAATAATAAAATGTATTTCATATGCTTTTTTGAAACGAGCCTATGCTAATTAGGTTACGCTATAATTGTTTTAGCGCTTTGATAGTTTCGCTTGGTTGTTCAGAATTAAATACAAAACTTCCAGCCACTAATGCATGAGCACCGGCATCTGAAAGTTGTTTTCCTGTAGTTAAGTTTACACCCCCATCAATTTCTATAATCGCTTTAGATTGATGTTTTTCAATTAGAGCAGATAATCTTTTAACTTTATTTATGCTTTCATCAATAAATGATTGTCCCCCAAAGCCAGGATTTACACTCATTATTAGTACTAAATCTAATTGTCCAATAATTTCTTCAAGTACCTGAATTGGGGTGTGTGGATTTAATGCAACCCCAGCTTTCATTCCTAATTCTTTTATTCGAGAAATGGTGCGATGTAAATGTGTACACGCTTCGTAATGCACTGTTAAAATATCAGCTCCAGCTTTTTTAAACTCTTCTAAATAATGATCAGGATTCTGAATCATTAGGTGAACATCTAATGATTTATTAGTATGTTTCCTAATGGCTTGCAAGACGGGGAAACCAAATGAAATATTTGGAACAAATACACCATCCATTACATCAATATGCAACCAATCAGCTTCAGATGCATCTAACATTTTTGTATCTCTTTCGATATTACCGAAATCACAAGAAAGAACAGAGGGTGAGATGATCATAGTTTTGTTTTAAAAGACAAAATTAAGCGTAATTCTCATTAGTTGATGAGCAAATCTAAATATTCTTGATCTCGATCATAAATATCTAATTGAAAAAGTATTTTATCTCTATATGCAACAACTGTTTGATAGTAAACAAAAATAGGAAAACTTCTTTGTAAAGCGATAGGATAGTTTCTACCTCGGGATATAATACTGTCCAATGAATCTTTTGTAATAATATTCTTTTTCCTACCTATTTTATCATTATCTAAAACTAATTTTGCTAATTGAATTGGATTTTCACAGCGCATACAGCCATGCGAATAACTTCTAATTGGATTGTTGAACAAACCTTTTGAGGGCGTATCATGAACATAGACATTATATTTATTTGCAAATTCAAACTTAATCAGCCCCAAACTATTGTCTAATCCTGGTTGTTGTATAAGGGAATAAGGAAAATTTGATTTCCCTTTCCATGCAACTGTACTTGGGTCGATCTCAACATCCTTTTCTTGATATATTTTATAATTGTGTTTGGCCAAATAGCTATTATTATTTTTAACTGAGGGAAGTACTTCATGATTTGCGATATCTGAAGGTACTTTCCAAAATGGAAGTGCAATTACATGGGTAACATTAGAATTAAGCTCAGGAGTCTTATTGGTTATCTTACCTACAACAATTCTATTTATACTTTTCAAACTGTCATTGGCGTAAAAATATAATCTGTATTCAGGAATGTTTATACGCATGTATTTTTCTTGATGCATTTTTGATTGTCGTAATTTATCTAGACTTAGCATCGCTCTTAGAACTTTATGTTCTGTTGATTCGTTGAGTGCTTTTGCTGTATAGGAATTAAGAATTCCATCAGGAGACAAACCATTGTGTGTTTGAAATAATTTTAAGGCGCTAATACCATTCTTAAGATCCCAATCGCCAGGGCTTAAATAATTGCTACCTTGAAGTGCTTTTTGTACAGCACTAAATTTACTTAAACTGTCTTCAGTACGCGTTTTTATGTGATAATTCGTAGTGTCTATTTGGTATCGCATGCAATAATCAAAAAGGTGTTGTGCAAGAAATTGATAATTGCTATCTAAACTACCTTGTTTCAAAAATAAACGATCTATTGAAATGGTGTCTAATTGTTTTAATGTTAAAATATACGCTTCTGTTGTAGGCAGAGATTTAGGTTTTAAGGTCTTACTGTCAAAATTAAAAATACCCTTATTTAAATCTTCTAATATTCGTGCGTTATTGAGGGTAATCAAAACATCTTTTTCAAGAGGATGCAAGTTAATTTTCCTCAATTTCACCAACCTTTTTTGAGGAATCCCGAAATAAAGTGGATGCTTTTGCCATATTTCTATTGCTACGCCTTTTTTATTTAGGCTTGAATCGTTTGCAAAAAAAGGTTTTAAGTTTCTTTTTTTATAAATTTCTCGCACCCAAACTATTTCTTCTTTTGAAAGGCCAAGCTTTTTTAGATAATCTGATTCGATTAAGAGTTCCATTTTTTCAGAAACTTTTAATGATTTGTCTTTTAAGAATGAAATTTCACTTCCTTCCTTTAATTCACAAGAAAATAAAAAAAGTAACAAGAAAATAAATAGGGCCTTTTTCTTCATATTTAAAGGTGAATATACTTACTTTTAACCAAAAATAAAATCACAAGCTAGTTCAAGTTCTAAATATCTGATATTGAACCATAAAGAATAAAATAATTAAATAAAATGATTTCAATAGTTATAATTTTAATCGCATTAAATGTTCTTTTTTCATGGCAAGCTTTTGAAAAACATGAGCTAAGAGAAAAAATGCTATTTATTCCTTATAATGTCAAACATTTAAACGAGCATTACCGATTGTTTACCCACAGTTGGATCCATGCAGATTGGCAGCATTTATTGTTTAATATGATGTCTTTGTATTTTTTGGGACAAATTTTATCCAAGCAATGGATAGAGAATTATGGTGCAGAGAACGGAATTAGCTTATTTATTTTACTTTATTTATTAGGTGGAATTGCAGCAACCATAATCCCATATTTGAGGAACCAGGATAATAATTCTTATCGATCTTTAGGCGCTTCTGGTGCTGTTTCTGCTGTAATATTTGCAGCAATACTTTGGAATCCAACGATGAAATTGATGTTGATTTTTATCCCTATTCCAATCCCGGCATATCTATTTGGACCTATCTATTTATTGATTGAATATTATGCGATGAGGAAGATAAATTCAGGTATTGCACATGATGCACATATAGGTGGTGCATTATTTGGAATTCTTTTTGTACTACTTTTGAATTTGGAAAAGGGAAAATCTTTCTTACATTTATTCTTTTGAGTATGACCTTATATATTAATAACAACGGAACAATTCTCTCCAATGAGGCTCCAACTATAAATCCTGGTAACCGAGGACATTTATATGGCGATGGTGTTTTTGAAAGTGTTCGTGTTATGGAAGGTAAACCTTTAAATATGGAACATCATATCACGAGGATGTTGCAAGGCGCTCGTATTTTGAAAATGCGTATTCCAAGTTTTTATACTGCTGCTTTTTTTGAGGAAAAAATAATTGAACTTCTAAATAAATCAGGGATTAAAACTGGAGGTCGTTGTAGGATTTCTCTAGATAGGATGACAGGAGGGGCTTATCTTCCGGAATCTAATGAATGTACATTCTATATCGAAGTGTATCCTTATGTTGTCAACCATTTTGAGTTAAATGCAAAAGGTTTGGAAGTTGATATCTATAAGGATATTAAATTGTATAAAAATTTCATGTCCAATTATAAAACAAAAATGGGATTGACTTATGTAATGGCAGCAATTTGTGGCCATGAGAGTGGATTAGATGATATGTTATTGACCAATGAACCAGGAAATGTGATCGAGTCTTCCAGTAGTAATGTTTTTATTGTTAGTAATGGTGTGTTATATACTCCAGGTTTAGAGGAAGGATGTATCGCTGGAACTATGCGCATGCAGATAATAAATTTAGCTATTAATAATGGGATTAAAGTATACGAATGCTCTATTCTTCCTCAACATTTATTATCTGCAGATGAGATGTTTTTCACCAATGCCATCCGAGGAATAAATTGGGTAGGAGGTTACAGAACTAAGCGTTACATGAATAATATTTCAAGAAAACTAATTGTACTCCTAAATGCCCATTGGGAGAAAGAATTAGGGATTTAATCTACCATTCAAAAGCCAAATCTTTCATCCACTTTTCTTGAACCCGCATAACTTGTTCTATAATTTCACGCACACAACCTTCACCCCCTTTTAATCGAGACTGATAATTTGTATTTTGCAATACATCAACACTTGAATCCGATGGACAAGCAGCAACTCCTACCATTTTCAATAATGGAATATCTGGAATATCATCTCCCATATACAAAACATGTTCATCAACCAATTGATATTTTTCTTTTAATTCATTGTAAACAGTAACTTTGTTATGACTTTTAAGTCTAACTTCAGTTACGCCTAATTCCAATAATCTCTCTTGAATATCAATAGAATCTCCACCAGTTATTATAAATATTTTATAGTTCATTTTATGCGCATATTGAATGGCATAGGAATCTTTGCTATTTAAGCTCCTGTAGAGTTGATTGTCAAATAAATAAACTAGACTATTGGTGAGCACTCCATCAACATCAAAAATAAAGGTGTCGATTGTTCTAAGTTTAATTTTATAATTCATGTCCAAACTTTTTTAAAATACTATTGGTCATCACGGTGTAAACATCAAGGGAGTCTCCATTCAACATTTTTTTATGTTCAATTATGGTATTCTTATCATTTCTTTTAGCTGGACCAGTTTGTTTTTTAATTGAATCTCCTGTAAGCAATTGACGCATTGTTTTTTCAATTAATGGTTTTAGGATTTCAGATTCAATACTTCTTGATTTCATTTCATCAAAGGCAATCGTAACCATGTGATTAATGAAATTATTTAGAAAGACAGCACAAAGATGAATTTCTTTTCTTTTTTCAGAATTTACTTCGAAATAGGGGTGTCCTAAGGTTTTACAAAGTTCCTGCAAATCTAAATACGACTCAGTACTTTTACTTTCCAATAATATAGGAATTTCTTGTGCTTCCATAGAAAGATCTCCATCAAAAGATTGTAAGGGGTAAAATACGGAACAATTAGGATGGTTTATTAGTGACAAATCAATAGTTCCAGAAGTGTAAATAACAGCTGCAGTCTTAGGGAGTTCATTAATTATTGAAATAACAGAATCATCCTTAACAGCAACAAAATAGACTTCACCACATGATGCTGACAAGGTATCAAAAAAGGGAATGTTATATTGCATGGTGATATTAAACCCAGTTGTCTCATTCCTACTAAACAATCCTGAAACAGAAATGCCTTTTTCAATAAATAAATTTGTGAAATAATGAGCAACAGCACCGGAACCGATAATTACTATGCTTTTATTTCCCAAATTACGCATTATTTTCCATGGCATTGTTTGAACTTCTTTCCGCTTCCACAAGGACAAGTATCATTTCGATTAACCTTAGGTTCCGCAATTACGGGTTGTTTCTTTTCTTGCTGAGGCATTGAATTTTCAATCGCTTGGCGATATCCATCACTTCCTCTAAATTGAGGTGGTGGTGTTGCATTGGAATTATTTGTTCTTGCATTATCATAATTACTTTGATGCTCCTCTTTATTGGTACTCTGCAGTGCTTGTTCCGCTGGGATATTCAACTTCATTAATAATTCAATAGCTTCTTCATTTAATCTTGCAAGCATGTTTTTAAATAATTCATATGACTCTAATTTATAGACTACTAATGGATCTTTTTGCTCGTAAGTGGCATTATTAACAGCTGAACGAAGATCGTCCATTTCTCTTAGATGCTCTTTCCACTCATTATCAATCATTCCTAAAATGATATTTTTTTCAAATGCCTTATTTATTATTGCACCATTAGACTTGTATGCTTCTTCAAGATTAATGATTAGTTGTAATTCCTTTCTTCCGTCTGTTAATGGGAATACAATATTTTTATATTTGTCTGAAAGCGTCTCAAAAACATGTTTAATTTGAGGCATGGCAGTAACTGCAATTTTCTCTCCTTTTCTTTTGTATTGTTCCATCATTGCAACATAAATCTTATGGATCAATTCCATTTGATCTAGAGATTTGTATTCTTGTTCTGAAACAGGTGAGTCAATACCAATAGTGCGAATTAACTCAATTTCAAATTCTTGGAAAGAACTTTTTGAAGATTTTAGAACAGTTGTTTCACAATGCTCATAAAACATATTGTCAACATCAATATCCAATCGGTCACCAAAAAGTGCGTTTTTGCGTTTCTTGTAGATCGCTTTTCTTTGGGCATTCATTACATCATCGTATTCCAATAAGCGCTTACGAATACCAAAATTATTTTCTTCTACCTTTTTCTGAGCACGCTCGATTGATTTAGAAACCATTCCATGAGTTATCACTTCACCTTCCTTTAATCCCATTCGGTCCATTAATTTCGCAATGCGTTCTGATCCAAATTTACGCATCAGGTCATCTTCAAGAGAAACAAAAAATTGAGAAGATCCGGGATCGCCTTGCCTTCCTGATCGACCTCTTAATTGTCTATCTACTCGGCGAGAATCATGTCTTTCCGTGCCAATAATCGCCAATCCACCTGCTTCTTTGACATTTGGACCTAATTTAATATCTGTTCCACGACCAGCCATATTGGTTGCAATAGTTACTGAACCTGCCATTCCAGCATTCGCAACAATTTCAGCTTCTTTTTGATGGTATTTTGCATTCAATACTTGATGCTCAATTTTTCTTGACTGAAGCATTCGGCTTAGTAATTCTGAAATTTCTACTGTTGTTGTTCCAACCAAAACTGGTCTTCCTGCGGCAACTAATTTTTCAATTTCATCAATTACAGCGGTGAATTTCTCTAAAGCAGTTTTAAAAACTAAATCATTATCATCTTTTCTAATGATATTTCTATTGGTTGGAACAATGATTACATCCAATTTATAGATATCATAAAATTCTTTTGCCTCTGTTTCAGCAGTTCCTGTCATTCCTGCTAACTTATGATACATTCTAAAATAATTCTGCAAAGTTACAGTAGCATAGGTTTGACTTGCTGCTTCAATTTGAACATTTTCTTTTGCTTCAATGGCTTGATGTAAACCATCAGAATATCTGCGACCTTCAAGAATACGACCTGTTGACTCATCGACAATTTTCACTTTACTGTCAAGGATAACATATTCGACTTCTTTTTCGAATAAAGTATATGCTTTAAGTAATTGATTTATGGAATGAATTCTTTCTGATTTAATGGAATATTCTCTAACAAGATTATCTTTTTCAGTCAGAAAAGCTTCTTTATTTAAATTTTCTTTTTGAAGTTTGGCAATTTCTGCACCAATATCAGGCATAATGTAAAAATCTCTGTCGTCAGATCCTGAGATTAAATCAATTCCCTTACTAGTTAATTCAATGGTGTTATTTTTTTCTTCTATGACAAAGAATAATTCAAGGTCTATTTTTTTCATATGCTTTCCTTGTTCTTGCATATAAAAATTCTCGGTTTTTTGAAGATGAACGCGAATTCCTGGTTCAGACAAAAACTTGATAAGAGCTTTATTTTTAGGTAATCCTCTGTGTGCTCGAAGCAACGCTATTCCACCTTCTTCCAACATTACTTTAGCCTCATTTTTATCTTCAGGTGGTGTGTTGATTACGGCAAGCAATCTTTTTGCATCTATTAAACATTGTTGAACTAGTGCTTTTTGAGCTGAAACAATTCTTTCTATTCTTGGTTTTAATTCATGAAATTCATGCTCATCACCTTTAGGTGTTGGACCAGAAATAATTAATGGAGTTCTCGCATCATCAATTAAAACGGAATCGACTTCATCTACAATAGCAAAATGATGTTTTCTTTGAACCAATTCATCAACTTGTCCAGCCATATTATCTCTGAGATAATCAAAGCCAAATTCATTGTTGGTTCCAAAAGTAATGTCAGCTTGATAAGCTAATCGGCGTTCAGTTGAATTAGGTTGGTGCTTGTCAATACAATCTACACTTAAACAATGAAACTGATATAAAGGTCCCATCCATTCTGAATCTCGTTTTGCAAGATAGTCGTTTACTGTAACAATATGCACTCCTTTTCCTGCAAGTGCATTTAAATATACAGGAAGTGTTGCGACAAGTGTTTTACCTTCACCTGTTTGCATTTCAGCGATATTTCCTTTATGTAAAACTGCACCACCCATTAATTGTACATCGTAATGAACCATGTTCCATTTTACTTTCGTGCCTGCAGCAGTCCATTCATTGTGCCAAATTGCTTTATCGCCATTAATGGTAATCCCATCTTTTTTTAAGGAAAGATTTCTGTCAAAATCTAAAGCGTCAACTTCCAATTGGCCATTATTTACCCATCTGTTGGCGGTTTCTTTAACTACGGCAAATGCTTCTGGTAAAATTTCCAATAAAGTCATTTCAATTTGATCGTCAATTGCTTTAGATAATTTATCAATTTGTTCAAACAATTCCTCTTTATCATCAATAGAGGTTTTGCTATCAGCTGCTTTTTCTTCAAGTGCTTTTAATTCATCTTCTAACTGTTGCTTTTCATTTTTTATCCTTTCTTGAAAAGATTGCGTCATTCCACGCAGTTCAGTATCACTTATATTCTGAATTACTTGTAGAGCTTTATTTGTGTCAACTATGAAGGGTTGGTATAGTTTTTCGTCTTTAGCGTTCTTATCACCAAAAATCTTTTTTATAAGGTCACTTATCATTGTAATAATTATCTTAATGTAAAGTCCAAAGTTAATCAAATTAGTAGTTATAAAAATCAAACTCTAGTGATTGGATGTTAAAAAAATAAAATCTATAGAATAAATTTTTGTAAGTGCTTAGGAATATCAATTATCTTTGTGCTATGCATGAAACCATTTTAATCGTTGATTTCGGCTCACAATATACCCAATTGATTGCGCGTAGAATTAGAGAGCTAAATGTTTATTGTGAAATCCACCCTTGGAATAAAATTCCGGTGGACTTTGCTAATCTAAAAGGAGTTATTTTATCCGGTAGTCCATTCTCAGTGAGAGATGTAGCTGCTCCAAAACCAGACTTAGGTGTTTTTAAAGGACACATACCACTACTTGGAGTGTGTTATGGTGCGCAATTATTAGCCCAGGAATACGGGGGGAAAGTGCAATCGTCGAACACAAGAGAGTATGGAAGAGCCAACTTGTCTATGGTAAATTCTAATTCCCGATTAATGCAGGGGATTTCAATGGATTCTCAGGTTTGGATGTCTCACGGTGATTCTATAACAGATATTCCTGAAAATTATATGGTGGTTGGAAGTACTTCTGATGTTGCTATTGCAGCTTATGAAATATTAGGAGAAGATACTTTTGGTGTTCAATTTCATCCGGAAGTTTATCACTCTTTGGAAGGAACTCTATTATTGAAGAATTTTATTTATCATGTTTGTTCTTGCTCAGCAGATTGGACGCCTGCTTTATTTGTAGAAGAAAGTGTAACTAAGTTAAAAGAGCAACTAGGCAGCGATCGCGTTATTTTAGGTCTTTCGGGAGGTGTAGATTCTTCTGTTGCTGCAGTGCTTCTCCATAAAGCAATTGGGGAAAATTTACATTGTATTTTTGTTGATAATGGCTTGCTAAGAAAGAATGAGTATGCTGAAGTACTAGAATCCTATAAAGGAATGGGGTTAAATGTTAAAGGTATAAATGCATCTGAATTGTTTTATTCAGAATTAAAAGGATTGACTGACCCTGAATTAAAAAGAAAAGCAATAGGAAAAGTTTTTATAGATGTTTTTAATGATGCTTCAAAAGAAGTTGAGCATGCAAAATGGCTGGGTCAAGGCACTATTTATCCTGATGTAATTGAGTCCGTTTCTGGTACTGGAGGACCTTCACAAACCATAAAGTCACATCATAATGTCGGTGGACTACCAGATTACATGAAATTAAGTGTAGTTGAACCTTTGCGCTTGTTGTTTAAAGATGAAGTAAGAAGAATTGGTACTGCTTTAAATATTGATGATAAAATTTTAAGCAGACATCCATTTCCAGGTCCAGGGTTAGGAATTAGAATTTTAGGCGAGGTAACAAAAGAAAAAGTAGCCATTCTACAGGAAGTAGATTCCATATTTATTAAAGGATTGAAAGAAGCTGACTTATATAAAGATGTTTGGCAAGCTGGAAGTATTTTCCTTCCTGTTCAGACTGTTGGTGTAATGGGAGATGAGCGAACCTATGAAAATGCCGTTGCTTTAAGAGCGGTGACTTCAACTGATGGAATGACTGCAGATTGGTGTCATCTTCCGTATGAATTCCTTGCTTCTATTTCTAATAAAATCATCAATCAAGTCAAAGGGATAAATAGAGTTACTTATGATATAAGTTCAAAACCTCCTGCTACTATTGAATGGGAATAAAATATGCACATTAAAAATACTTTTCTAGCACTAAGTTTACTTTTGACTCATTTTTTAAGTGCTCAGCAGTGGATACCTGTGTTAGAACATGATAAAGTATTATGTCATGTTATTGAGGTCAAATCCGGAATGACGCTGTATTCAATTGCTCAAAAAACAAATTACAGAAGTGAGGAAATTTCGGAAAGAAATTCAATAAGTAAGAATTTTTCTTTGACTCTTGGTCAAAAGTTATATTTACCTATTAAAAGAGGAACAATTAAGCATACCGTTATTGCAAAGGAAACTTTGTTTAGTATCGCAAGGGAGTATTTTGTAAAAGTTGATTCTTTAATTATTGAGAATCCAGGTGTTGACTTGGGAATCAAAATCGGACAGATTTTGACTATAAAAAATGCAGCCCTAAGAATGCCGATTTGGGAAGAAATGCCACAAAATGAAATTGTAAATCTTCCTAAAGACTCTGTAATTATTCTCAGAAGTTTTGAGTTTTCAGATTCAATCCTATCCTATACCGTAAAGGGTGGCGAAACCATATACACTATTGCTAAGAGATTTATGGTTCCAGCAGAGCAATTGAAAGAAATTAATAAACTAAAAAGTGGATCGCTTAAAACCGGATCTATTATTAAAATCCCCTTAAATAATTCAAAGGATAAAGTGGATCTAAATCGTGAGATTCCTGCTCAGCTATCTGAGCCTTTTAAATTCACTACAAAGCTTTCGCTCACTCCTAATAAAAACATAAACATAGCGGTGTTCCTTCCTTTTGGATTAGATACTGTAAAATATCCTCTCAGAGGAATGTCAAAGATTTCAACGGAATATTATATGGGTGCTTTACTAGCAATTGATTCTTTAAAGAAATGGGGTCTGGAGGGTGAGGTAACTTTTTATGATTATTCGAGTGCTAGTCAAAGTTTAACTTCGATTTTAGCAAGTAAAGAACTCTTAAAGGTCAATTTGATTATTTCTCCTTTACATAAGCAACAAGCTGAGGAAGTTGCTAAATTTTGCGCGCTGCATGAAATTATAGATGTTGTTCCTGTTAATTTAAATTCAGAGCTATTAAAGCAAAATCAATATGTGTATCAAATCCCAAGCTCAAATGCACTCGTTGCTGTGGAAATGGCGAACTATCTTAAATCGAATAATTCTAATGAACAAATTGTATTAATCAGATCTAAAAATAAAGCAGATTTGGCGATGGAAGAAGCCTTTTTAGCAGAATACAGGAAATTTTCTAAGGCTCAGTCTCCAAAAATAATTGAAAGTAATTCAAATGATTTTATTTTATTCAGTAAGTCGGAAAAGAAAACAAGGTATCTTAGTTTTTCCACTTCAAAGGATGATGTAATAAAAATATTATCTAAATTGGTGGATCGTGAGAACGCTGAATTATATGGAATAAAAGATTGGTTGGAATTTAAAGAATTAAATTTGATTGCTTCAAATGGCTTTTCC
>CANJQZ010000006.1 GCA_947476515.1 Flavobacteriales bacterium | reverse complement strand
TAATCCAGCAAAACTTTTGCATCTTGATGATAGAATGGGAAGTATTAAAGTGGGGAAAGATGCAGATTTAGTTTTATGGAGCGACAATCCTCTAAGTATTAATGCAAAAGTAAATTATACCATTATTGATGGTGAAATTAAATACAGCGCTACAGAAGATATCTCTGCACAAGAGCGAAATAGATTGGAAAGAGCAAGGATAACTGCCCTAATGCTAAAGAGTAATAAATCTAGTGCTCCGGGAAAAAAGTATGAAAAGAAAAAGAAACAAGAGTATCACTGCAATACCCTTGGTGAAGAAGGTACGGACTCAGAAAATACACATTGATATGAAAGTAATTATTTCCTTAATTCTTTTTTTGACAATTTTCCATGTCAATGGTCAACGAGTTTTATTGTTGAATGGCTTGTTGCATGTTGGTGATGGTTCGGTGGTGGAAACCTCAGCGATTGGCATTCAAAACGGGAAAATATTATTTGTTAAAAATGCACTCACCTCAAATTTTGATCAATCACAATGGGATACCATAATTAAACTTGATGGTCAACAGATTTACCCTGGATTTGTAGCAACCAATTCTACTCTTGGATTGACTGAAATAGATGCCGTGAGGGCAACGCGTGACTTTCAAGATGTAGGCGAATTTAATCCTCATGTTAGAGCTCAAATTGCCTACATGGTTGAATCTAGAGTTATTGAAACCGTAAAGTCAAATGGTGTTTTAATCACTCAAACAACACCCAGAGGTGGAATTATCTCTGGAACTTCCTCTCTAATGTTTCTCGATGGCTGGAATTGGGAAGATGCAACGCTTCTAAAAGATGATGGTGTTCACTTAAATTGGCCGGAGGCTAATAATGGAGACAGTTGGAATTCTGAAGTTAATTCAAAGAACAAAAACAAAGATTATAAAAGTCAATGCGCTGAAATTTTTGATTTTTTCCAAATGGCATCAGTATATGCGAAGGATAAGAAACCAACTAACTTTGATCAACGCCTCGAAGCAATGGTGGATTGTTTTAAGGGCACCAAAAGAGTTTTTATCCATGCCAGTGAATTACAACAATTAACGGATATTATTTCTTTTGTAAGTGAATTCAAAATTCCTTTTCCAGTTATCGTTGGTGGGCATGATGCCTATCTGTTAGGCGCTCGATTAAAGGATGCTCAAATACCGGTAATGTTGCAAAGGGTGCATAGTTTGCCGAATTCAGAAGATGAAAATGTTGCTTTGCCTTATCAATTAGCCTCCCTTCTTCAGAAAGAAGAGATTCTATTCTGTCTTCAAAATGAAGGAGACATGGAAGCAATGAACACTAGAAACTTACCTTTTCAAGCAGGAACTGCAATGGCTTATGGTTTAACAGAAGAACAGGCTGTGCGGTCAATTTCGCTATCTGCTTGCGAGATTTTAGGGATTGATGAAAATTATGGATCAATTGAAACGGGAAAATCAGCTACACTTTTTGTCTCTAAAGGCTCTGCCTTGGATATGCGTAGCAATCAAGTTACTTTAATAATAAGAGATGGTCAACTAGTTGACCATCATAATTTTCAAGAAAAGTTATACTTAAAGTATAAGAAAAAATACGAAGAAAAACCTTAGAAAGGAAGATCGTCTCCATCCTCAGTGCTTTCTAATGCTGCTGATTTTGGTGAAGTTGGAAAATCACTTGCTTCTAAAGAAATAGCTGATGGTCCACCACTTGGCATACCTTGACTCATTTTTTCAATTCTCCAAGCTTCAATTGTATTGAAATGCTTTACTTCTCCTTGTGGACTTGTCCATTCTCTACCTCTTAAATTAAAAGATACTTCTACTTGATCTCCCACTTGAAATTGATCTAAAAGTCCACATTTATCTTGGGTTGCTTGAAATAGAATGTCTTGAGGATATTGACTTGTTGTATCTGTTACAACAAATTCTCTCTTTGAAAACTTTTCTGTGATTTGCGCGGTTGCGTGAATAAGCTTTACGCTTCCTGTTAATTTAAACATAATTGTATTTATTTATCCGTTATTAAATGATAAAAGTGTAAGCCAAGCCTCACTAATTTGATGTGTTTGTAAAAGTATTTTCGCCTTTTCATGCAGTGCTAATTCTAATGCTGAAGGATCGTCACCTAAAGTTAAAAATAAATCACTTAACTCTAATAATTTATATTCATTTACGGCAGTTTCATCAGGAATTTCTTCGATCCCTGCTAATCTTGCTAAATTGTTGTTATCCAGGACACTGCTTGAAATTATGTCTGGAGGTAATAAATCAAATCCAACACCGCAAGTAGTTATAGGTTTTTCGAGCTCAAACATGGAGTTTTCGTTGGCGCGACAATACCAATTCCCTCCCATTCTTGCTACTAAATCTATTTTATGCTGATCAATCATTTGATTTTCATCCAGGATCGATTCGTGTATATGAATTTTTAGTACTTCACAAATAATTAAATTTCCCGCACCCCCTTCCTTTCCTAATTCTACCACTTCATTAACGCGACATTCAAATTGAACAGGAGCTTCCTTAACGCGCTTTGGACGAATTAAATCAGAAGCCAATGGTGTAAGTCCTGATTTGGTAAATTCACTCATCCCTTTTGGGTAGGGTGAACTCGCCAAGCTCATTTGCTCGACAATTGAAAAGTTAACCACATTGATGACAACCTCTGGACAAATTTTTACATTATTATAGGTGTCTTTTGTCGTGTTTGTGCGCCCTGATCTTGCAGGAGAGAAGATTAAAATGGGTGGATTGGCACTAAAGACATTAAAAAAACTGAAAGGCGCCAAATTGTCGTTCCCTTCTTTATCAATTGTAGCAGCAAAAGCTATTGGTCTAGGACCGATTGCTCCAAGTAAATATTGATGAAGTTTTGGGACGCTTAAGTCTTTTGGTTCAAGGGATAGCATAATAAGTATTATGGCTATAAAATTACCTATAATAAGCAAATGTAAATAATACCTTTGTTATAAATTATCCACAATTGAATTTATGCTTCGTCAAAAAAATGTAATTTTGATTTCTAATAACTATAGAAAAATGAGGCAATTCTGCTGTTTATTTTTATTTCTATTTCTTGGAAATTGCACTTCTGTTTTTACTCAGAACCAACGAGATGAACAGGGAAAAAAAGACGGCAAATGGATTTATCTTAATAAGAGTAAGCACAATTCAAAAATAGAAGAAGGTCAATACTTACATGGGAGAAAAGAAGGTGTTTGGATAAAATATCATGCAGATGGAAAGTCAATTAAGCTCAAAGGGACTTACAAAAACAATAGGCCTCAAGGTTCCTATTCTCGTTATTATAGTAATGGTGTGATTAGAGAACAAGGGGTATTTGAAAACAATAAATATCAAGGAGAGTTGACCCGCTATCATAAAAATGGTCAGTTAGCTTATCGTGGACAATTTAATGTTACAGGTGAAGAGATGGGCGTAATTAAATACTATTATCCTAACGGTCAACTTGAAATTGAATACACTAAAATCAATGGCAAATTAGCAGATAAACTAACAAGCTATTATCCCAATGGATCAATAAAACAGCAGCTTAATATAGTAGGTGGTAAAATTGAAATTCTTAAAATAATTGATAAACCAACAGCAGCAATTAATCCTGTTTTTGAGGATGAATTCCCACCAAAAATCACTAACCCTATTACCAAAGGTGTGCGCTTTATCCCATTTGGATACAACAAAATATATAATGACAATGATGAAATCTGGCAAGATGGTGATTTTAAAGAAGGGCGATTATTTGACGGCAAGGTCTATGTTTATGATAAAAATGGAATTTTAAAAAAAGTAAAAGTATTTAAAGGTGGAAAATTCCACTCGTATAGTCAATTATAAATCAAAACAAAAAGTATGAAAGCATATGTATTTCCAGGTCAAGGAGCTCAATTTACAGGAATGGGAAAAGAACTTTATGATAGTTCTGATCTTGCAAAACAATTATTTTCAAAAGCAAATGAAATTTTAGGTTTTGATATTCAAAAAGTAATGTTTGAAGGCTCAGAAGAGGAGCTAAAACAAACCAATGTTACCCAACCTGCCATTTTTATTCATTCTACTATTCTAGCAGCTTGCCTGGGAAGTGATTTTAAGCCTGAAAGTGTCGCTGGACATTCACTTGGTGAATTCTCAGCACTTGTTGCTAATAAGACACTGTCCTTTGAAGACGGACTTTCTTTAGTGCATAAAAGAGCCTTGGCTATGCAAAAGGCTTGTGAATTAGCGCCTTCAACTATGGCAGCAATTCTGGGTTTAGAAGATCATGTTGTTGAGGAAGTTTGTGCCGGAATTTCTGGTGTAGTGGTTCCCGCAAATTATAATTGCCCGGGACAATTGGTAATTTCAGGAAGTGTTGAAGCGGTTGAACTGGCTTGTGCAAAACTATTGGAGGTAGGCGCAAAAAGAGCACTAATACTTCAGGTAGGTGGTGCCTTTCATTCTCCTTTAATGGAGCCAGCTCGAGAGCAATTAGCCGCTGCCATTGAAGCAACAACATTCAATACCCCAATATGTCCAATTTATCAAAATGTAAGTGCGGAAGCAGTTTCTAATCCTGAATTAATCAAAGAAAACTTGATCTTGCAATTAACAGCCCCTGTCAAATGGACTCAAATTATGAACAACATGATGCGAGATGGTTTAACGGAAGTTGTTGAGGTTGGTCCTGGAAAAGTATTGCAAGGATTATTTAAAAAAATCGATAGAGAATTGACAGTTTCTTCCGCTATTGTTTAAGCACTTTTATGGAATTATTTAAAGCATTGCATCTTAGCATTGAACCTTTAAAATTTATGCCATGAAAAAGATCTTATTTTTATTGTGCCTTTCGGCAAATGTAGTTTTCGGACAAACTGTAACTGGTGATATTGTTGGAACGGTCGTTGACGCGAATTCAGGTGAAAAAATATTTAACGCGCGTGCAGTTGTTGAGGACAATGGTAGAAAATATCAAGCCCTCTCTGATCCCGATGGCAGGTTCCGAATTCCAGCAATTCCTTCCGGAAAATACTCGCTTTATATTATTTACATGAAGGACACCATGAAAAATATTGTAGCTGATGTGCCTATGGAAGCCTATTGTAATCTAGGAAATATCCAATTCGAACCTCATGTTAAAGTATTTAAGGATATTAAAATCAATCCAAATGTAAAACTGGTTTTTGGTGATTTACCTATTAAAGAACTTACCGCAAATGATATCAAAAGAAGCACCAATAAATTTGATATTAAAACGCTTGCTATTTCTATGTCCACTGATATTAGGATGGATGAAGATGGTCAGTTAATGTTCAGAGGGGCAAGAAAAGGGGATATGATTTATATACTTGATGGTATCAAATCCAATGAAGTCTTCAATGTGCCTAGTTGCTCAATAAGTAAAATGATGGTATTCACAGGAGGTTTGCCTGCAAAATATGGAGACACTTTAGGTGGAGCTATTGTAGTGGAATCTAAAGGTTATTTTGAATTGCTTCGTAATTATAATGCGCAACAATAGTATTTTTATCTTTTTAGTCTCTTCCTGAGGTCTAAGTAAAGAAAACATAATATCGCCAGGACAAAAAGTAAGGTAATTGGGGGCATATAAAACGGCCATGAATTTGGCGTAAACCACCCCTTTTTACCTATCATGGTGACATGTAAAAGACTAAATAGTATACCAATTCTACCAAAGCGCAGCAAGTATTTATAATTTTTTGTAATACTTCCTATATAAGCGGTAGTGAAACAAATAAAGCTCAATATTCCTAATGAAATACTGATCCATGCGTGTGTGTTGAGTTGACCGAAACTATAAAAAGAAGGATAATGTTCTGGGCTCATTAAAACTATATCTAGAAGTAGGTGAATTGTTGAGAATAAATATCCTATGCTTCCAAAAGAATTTCGAATATTTTTTTCTTCATATTTGAATAGACTTAAGCCTAATAAAATTCCACCTGTCCAAGCAATAGATTTATTAAGTATGAATAACCATTCGTTTAGAGGAATACCCTTGCCAATATGATACCGCACATGTGCGTAGGTATACAAACAACAAAATAGAATTAAGACCTTCACCTTCATCAGTAAACTATTTTCCATAAAAACAAGCCATGTGCTGGAACGGATAACGCTGCGGCTTGGCGGTCTTGTTGTGCAATCACTTTTTTAAATTCATCGGCACTCATTTTATTTTGACCAACTTCCAACAGTGTTCCAACAATTGCTCGAACCATGTTTCTCAAAAATCTATTGGCACAAATTTCAAATACTAAGGTGTCATTTTTTATTTCCCATTGGGCATGTGTGATTTCACAAATAGTATTTTTGACATCTGAATGTAATTTGGCAAAAGAAGCAAAATCTTGTTTTCCAATAAGTAAACTAGCGGCCTCATTCATTAATTCAATATTTAAGGGTCGACTAACAAACCAACTCAACTCAGATTTAAATGGGTCTTTTTTAGTGTGAATAAAATAGCGATAGGTTCTCCATTTTGCGTCAAATCTTGCATGCATTTCAGGGGATACTGCTTCAAATCCAATGGCTACAATTTCATTAGGCAGCATTTTATTGATTTTTGCAATCAAATGATCGTCACATAAAAAGGGTAAATCAACATGGAAAAAATAGGAATTTGCATGCACTCCAGCATCTGTTCTACCGCAACCAACCACAGAAATTTTCTCTTGACTATTGATTTGTGTTAAGACATCTTCTATGGAAGACTGAATGGAAATAGATCCAGGTTGGACTTGCCATCCATGAAATTTATACCCGTTGTATGCGATTTCTATAAAATACCTTTTGACCATAGTAGATGCAAAGATTGATAATTAATTTGAAACTACTAGCAAAGATTTTATTTAGAATAGCAACTAGTTTTTTTATTATTTCGTCAACAATTAGTTGCAGGAGACTTTACTTTTTTAACTAAAAAATGTAACTTTACAACAACATAGTAAGTAATACTCAGAGATTAAAATTATGCATTTGAAATTACGATTTAGTATTCTTTTTATTTTAGCCTTTGTATCTCACTATACATTCTCTATTTGTACTACACCTGTTGTTCTTGCGGCTACTATTACCCACCCTACTTGCATCAACCCAACAGGAACCATTGCTTTATCAGGTTTAACACTTAACAATTGGACCCTAACAGTGAATCCCGGTGGTGCAGTTTATACAGGAAATACTACAACATATACTATTTCAGGATTAGCACCTAGTCAAACATACACCATTAGTTATAACGATGTTAATGGTTGTAGTGCTTCAATAATTGTTACAATCAATTCCATTCCAAGTAATCCTAGTACACCTGTTATTGATTCTATAACACAACCTACCTGTATCAATGGAGGAGGAATTGTTTATTTTACACTTCCATCGGCTGGTACTTGGCTGATATCTTCCGTTCCAACAGGTTTAAGCTTGTCTGGAACTGGTTTACATGGCACATTAAATGGTGTTCCAGCAGGCTCTACAAATTCATTTGTCTTGGCTAATTCATTAACTGGTTGTATATCTGGCACTTCAGCATCTGTTACTATGAATCCAATACCAGTGCCACCAAGCGCACCCATCATAGGAGCGATCACCCAACCAACATGTATAATTCCAACTGGTGATGTTGCACTTTCTGGATTGCCTTCACTTTATACTTACACAGTTGTTGCAACACCAGCTAGTGGAGCTGCTCCAATTACACTTCCTTCTTCTGGGCCTACATTTATTTTTACTTTTCTGCCTGTAGGAACCTATACTTTTACGGTAACACCAAATCAAAATGGTTGCACTTCCTCAGCATCGGCGCAAGCGACGATAGTTTTGCCAACAACTCCATCTCCTCCAGTTATTGGTGCCTTAACTCAAACCACCTGTTTAAATGCAACAGGCTCTATTAATATTACAAATTTACCGGCATCGAATTGGACGGTTACGGCTACTCCTGGTGGCATATCTATAAGCAGCACTGGTCCTTCCGTTTTGTTTAATGGCCTTTCTCCCGGAACCTATTCATTTACAGTTACAAATTTTCAAGGTTGTACTTCGATGTCTTCTTCCTCTGCGGTATTAAATAATCCTCCATTGGCTCCAGCAACACCTGTAGCTTCTATTACTCAACCGACTTGCGCAATTCCTTTGGGTAAGATTACCGTAATGTTTCCAACAGGACCAAACTATTCTTATAGTATTGATGGCGTAAATTTTCAAACCAGTCCAAATTTTAATTCAATTTTAGGAGGTAATTATACGATTACTGTATTAGATGGTAGTATCAATTGCTCTTCCATAAGTTCCACTTCTTACACCGTAAACCCAACGCCCGTAGCGCCAGTTATTGTATTAAATTATGTTTCTAATATTTCATGTAATGGATTTAATGATGGAGAAGCTGCGGTATCAGTAGTAAGTGGCGGAACAGCTCCTTTTTCTTACAATTGGACTCCGGTTGGTGGGATAAATGATACGGCAAGTAATTTGCCAATTGGAACTTATAATGTTATTGTTGCAGATGCTGCTAATTGTATTGTTATTCAAAGTTTTACCATTACCGAACCAACACCATTGATCTTTTCCGGGAATTCAACTCCAATTAATTGTGCTACAGGTGTTTTAGGAACTATCTCCACACAAGTTTCAGGTGGAACACTTCCCTATGTATATTCTTGGTCACCTGTTACAAGTGCCTTAGATAGTTTAGGGGATCTAAATGCCGGTTCTTATCAAGTTGTTGTTGCAGATGGGAATTTATGTTCAGACACTTTAAATTATACTATTGGAATAATTGATTCAATGGTCTTGATTGCAACACCACCAACAACTGTTGTTAATCCAACATTCTCAGTAAATTTATTGGTTACAGGAGGGGTTAATTATACCTGGTCTCCCGCTGTTGGTTTGAGTTGTTTGACATGTGACAATCCTATTGCGAGCCCTGACTCATCAACTACCTATTATGTTTCTGCAATTGATGCAAATGGTTGTATTGGACTAGATTCTATTTTTGTTGAAGTCAAGCTTTTGTGTGGAGATTTATATGTACCCACCATGTTTTCGCCTAATGGTGTCGGCCCAGAAAGCAATAATACTTTAAAAGTTTTTTGTAGGGCAGAGTGTATTAAGAAAATAGAATTTGTTATCTATGATAGGTGGGGAGAAAAAGTTTTTCAATCGTCTGAAGTAGATAATGGTTGGGATGGAAACTATAAAGGAAAACCTTTGCCAAATGGTAATTTCGTTTATAAATTAAGCGTTTTAACTTATGAGGATGTGATTATTAACAAGAGTGGTAGCTCAACTTTAGTTAGATAAATGAATACAACAAAAAAATATTCTTTAGTGTGCTTTCTGTTTTTATGGTCTTGTCTTGTAGGAGGTAATTCAAATGCTCAGGATGTACACTTTTCACAAGCTGAGTTTTCTCCATTAACTCTAAATCCTGCTTTAGCAGGTGCTAATTCTGCATTTCAAGGAATAACTAATTTTAGATCACAATATGGTAGCTTTACTGCTCCTTATCAAACAATGGCCGCCTCTATTGATGGTCGTTTCACTGAAGGGATTAAAGATAGGAAAGGTATTTTCGGTGGTGGATTAAATTTTTATAATGATAAAATGGGTGATGCTAATTTTACCCAAACTATGGTCAATATAAGTCTTGCTTATCAATTGATGTTGAATAAGGCAAGTCGTTTAGGCGTCGGCATTTCCTCCGGATTTGGAACCTGTTCAGCAAATCCAAATGCAGGGCAGTGGGGTACACAATATGATGGTATGGTATACAATCCATTGTTGGCGAGTGGAGAATCTTTTTACAACCAAAATTTTTCTTATTTTGACATGGGTGCTGGCATGCTATATTCTTACAGAACAAAAAATGCCTTCATTGTTGATAAAGCAGATAAGGTTTTTAATGTAGGTGTTTCAGCGACCCACCTCAATAGACCTATCTATTCTTTTTATAATTCTTCTATACAGCACCTTCCTATTCGTTATAGCGTTTTTGCAAATGCCAACATAGGTTTACCTTCTTCAAATGGCGCATTCTTACCAGGGATTTATTATTCACGACAAAAGACTTCGAATGAAATTTTGGCAGGATTCTATTATAAGCAATTTCTAAGAAATGAGTCGAGGATTACAGGAATTGTCAAAGAGCATTCCTTTTATTTAGGTCTTTTTACCAGATTTAAAGATGCGATGATATTAAAAGCTATGATTGAATGGGGACCTGTTTCGGGAGGATTCGCATATGACATTAATATCTCAAGATTATCAACTGTCACTAATTTTAAAGGAGGAATGGAAGTCTTTTTAAGGTATAATGTGACTAAATTCAAAGGATCAGGAAGACTTTAATTCATTCTGTTGTTTAAATACTTTTTCTTTATAGTACATCATCGACATTCCTATTCTAAGTATAATGGAATTCCATACTGTGAGTCAATAGAATAATCAAAAAACACTGATTTACTTCCGCTTATGCCTTGCATAAATTCCCAGGTAATTATTCCGGTTTTATCGTTTACTTTTCCGTCCAATAATTCTCCGTTTTTAATTTTAATATCTGCATTAGTGGTTAATGGAAATTGATCCAAAATAATCACAGGTATATTGGCAGCGCCATTATTCTTAATTTTTATTTCCCATGCAACATCAGATTTTTGTCTAGCACCCATAATTTTGGTCTTGTTCTTCTCTTTAATTTTCGTTCGTTCAACCACCATTTTACTATCCTTTCCAAAAGAGAAAGAAAGCGTATCCTTAGTTGTGTTTACATCTAAATAAGAGCTTCCCATGAAGGTGCCGTCAAAATAAATATTAGAACTTCCACTCAATAAGTTCAACTTCTCCCATCCATTTACTTGGGCAGAAAGATAAACACTAGGATCAATTTTTGGAATACAATGATATTCATAGTTGGCCGGTAAATCATAGCTTGCTATGTTTACTCGGTGATCCATTCCATCTGTTGGAATCGACATTTTTGATAGAATTCTGTATTCAACTCTAATGTCTTTTTTCTCTGTAATAGTAGTTACAGTAGGTGCCCAAGCCTTGTTTGCTGATTTAGACATTTCATCCATCATGGGAGCTGAGGAGCGTCTGAATCTTGTTTTTCCAGTTGACTTCCATTCCATTGCTTTGTCATCTTCTGATACCACCAAATCTGAAGCGTTAAGTGTATAAGTACCCATATAAGAAGCAGTTGGTACACTATTAAAACTTAAGGCTCCATTGATGGATTGATTCACAGAAACAGTCACTTCTTCCAAATTTAATTCATTAGGTTTCATGAAAAACTTCAAGTAAGGAGCGTTAATGGTTAACTGCACATCAGTATAACCAACGAAACTTGCCAATGCAATTTTGGCATCTTTAGGAATCACCACTTCAAATTTCCCTTCTTCATTGGAAACTGTTCCGCCAGTGAATCCCGGGAAGGTTATTTTTGTGAACGCCAATGACTCACCTGTACTGGCATCAATAATTTCTCCTCTTAAAGTTTCTCCTGAATAATCTACTTGTGGAATATTTCTTGAAGTAATCGTTTTTGGTGTAGGATAATTATTGTAAGTAATATACCAAGGATTAATTTTAGCTTCGGTTGCATTCTGATAAGGGTCGTTCGTTGAAAGAATCAAATCAATATCTTTCCACTCAATGCCGGTTGTTTGACTTACATTCGCTTTTGCTTCAAGGCGCACAGGCTTGCCAATTCCTTCACTTCGCATATCATAATAGGGCTTCCAGGTAGCGCGAGGTGATATATAATTCACAATAAAATTTGCTTCTGTCGTTTTCTGAACATCAATTTCAATTATTATTTCAGTGTAATTAATTACAGGCTTACTTCGTTGACTTATTATCTCTTGTTCTAAAAGATTTTTCTTCTTTTCAATATCTTCTAATAGGCTATAAATCGCGGTTTGACGGGTCGTGATTTCTGTTATTTTATTGTGCATGAAAGTATATGCTTCCTTCAATTCAATCATTTTCATTCCTTGGTCATTACCCTTTAGATTCCTGTTTTGCATTATTAAATTCCTATCCAATTCTAAAATCGTATATTCATCAATCAGGTCATTGTGTTGTATTTCTAATAGTTTTTTCTTTGCATTTATTGCTTTGATATCCTCATTATTAATGCGTAAATCCTCAAAATTCTTTCTCGTTCGAACAGATAAAATAGTTAAGTCACCTGTAGCCTTTACTTGAACCGTATTGGGATCTAAATAATCGGTTAGTCTTTGAAGTACTACTTCTTGTTTACCAGGTTTTAAGCTCACTTGATTCTCATGTTGCAATTGCACTCCTGTAAAAAAAACAGTAGCCTGCTTTAAATTTGGACTAAGGGGCACTTCTTTTTGAGAGAAATTAGTTGTTGCGAAGAATACAGCAAGAATAAATAATACAATCGATTTCATAAGTTAATTTTATTGGGATACATATTTATTACATTACTCAATAAAAATGGTTCATTTTTTAAGGAACGGAAAATTTAATCCAGTCATGTCTAATTGAAATAAGTCATAGCTAAAATAATCTCCACGAGCAGCCATTGATGCGAGAGCGCATTTATTATTATTTGTGTTTATTTGAAAATGAGTATCATCATTTACACTATTTACCTCTATGCCTAAGTTAATAGGAGCTGACCATTTGTCATCAATCCATTGAGAATAAAAAACATCATAGCCGCCATAGCCTGGAAGTC
Organism: Flavobacteriales bacterium; assembly: GCA_947476515.1. Lineage (GTDB taxonomy): Bacteria > Bacteroidota > Bacteroidia > Flavobacteriales_D > Crocinitomicaceae > UBA952. The sequence goes on along the minus strand of CANJQZ010000006.1, from coordinate 11,080 downwards.
CTTTACTGCTAAAAAAAAGGAATTTACCATCCTCGGTGATGTATGGAGTTGTTTCGTCTCCTAAGCTATTAATTTCTTTTGGTAATCGTTCTGCATTTTTCCATACTTCATCTGTGCGCAGAACACTATAAAGATCTGTTCCAGAAACATCACCTTTTCGGTCACTTACAAATATCATTTTTTGTTCATTGTCTGAAACATGCGCTAAACTAGCAGCGCCCTCAAAAAAATCTGTATTGATACTTTTGTTTTTAATGATGTCCATTGAAGACCATTTTAGCGGTTGCTCAGCGATAATTTCAAAAATATCTGAACTTTTAGTTGTCTTTTCAGTCGCTGAAGTATTAATAGTACATAAACCATATAAACCATTTTCATTTAAGTAAGTCAAGGCATCAAATCCATTAGTATTCCATTCGGTAAAAGTAGTATTGTCTATTTTCCAGGTGGATGAAATGGAGTCCCATCTTGCATGGTACATGTCTTCAAAATAACGCTGATCATCGGGATTAATGTTATTTCCTGTGGTTTCAGGTTTTCTAGCAGTAAAAAATAAGTCCTTACCTCCATTTATTAAAATAGGAGCATATTCCTCATCAACAGTATTAATTTCATCAGCAAGAATTCTACGCTTATTTTTCCTTCCCTCTTTTGTATCTTTTAAACTTAACTCACAGGCATCGATTAAAATTGGGATACCCGCATCCATTGCAGTTTTCTTACCCATCATTTCAGCTGCTTGCTTAAAATAATTTGCGGCAATATCCACATTCCCTAATCGGTGATTTATATTCCCTAATAATTCAATTAAAGCAACATCATGCTCTTCAGTTCGCGTTAAAATTTCATTGGCCTTTACAGCACATTCTTCTGCTGTATAATAACTAGATAAATCGTAAAAAGACATGCCCAACCAATACAAAACCTTCCAATTCGCTGTGTCTATTATTTCAGCTTTTTTCAAAATCGAAACAGCATCATTTAAACGACCTTGGTTATATAAATCAATTCCTGTATTTAACAGTTGGTTGATTCCCGCTTTATCAAGCAAATTAATTTTTTGACTATAGCTTGTCCGTACACCAACAAAACAAAGAGTCAAAAGTAAGAGTGCAGTTATCTTTTTCATAGTTTCGAAATTAATAAAATGGATTGACTTACCTTAAATTTATTTGCTTAATTGTTAGCACTCGAAGGTTGAAAAGTCCCTTTTTTTGCGTTCTCTTTTATATAGCATATCTTTACTCAAATTTTTTAAATGCAAGTGTTTAATAATAAATGGTTTAAAGTACCTTTTCGGATATCTATATATAGTTTTGCTGTAATTGGTGCGTTTTTGACTTTTTCTTATCTAGCAATGAAGTTCCAATGGACGCGTGATTCAGGTCGCTTAGATGTAAACAATAGATATTTCCAAGGTATAAACGATAAATACAATCAATCTTATCGTGTTGATAGTGCGCAAATGATTAGAAACCATTATGCCTCCTTGCAGCGAATTATGCTGATAAATGATTTTTATCCTAAAAATGCCCAGATTATTCTTAATGTCTGGTCTAAAAATAAAGATGAGTTTATTGTTATGAAAATGTTAGATGCTTTTGATCTTCAGATGATGAAAAATCAAATTTATCAGGGAGAACTCAAAAAATTAAAAATAAAATTAAAGAAATCGAATGATCCTTCTACTGCTCTAAGTATTTATAACTGGATGAATATCGCAGAATGGAAACATTTTAGATTGGCACTCATCAAAGACAAAGAATATATTGATTCTGCTGCAGAAGTAACAGGCGTAGAAGCTCGTGTAATTGTCACATGTTTGGTTGGTGAACAAATTAGATTATTTAATTCTCGTCGAGAACGATTTAAAGGACTTATTGCTCCATTAAGAACCTTAGCTCTAGAAACCAATTCATCCTATGGTGTCACAGGCATTAAGGAAAGTACTGCTGCAGCCATTGAACATTATTTAAAAGACAAAAGCTCTCCTTATTATCTAGGTAAATCTTATGAAAATTTATTGGATTATGATACGATTACCGATTATAAAAACAAGCTAAACGACACGCTTTCCTTGCGAATAAGTAGATTGGTACAGTTAAAAAATCATTATTATTCTTATTTGTATGCTGCGCTATTTGTAAAACAAATCAAAATGCAATGGCAAAGAGCAGGATTCCCAATTGACGAGCGCCCTGAAATTCTAGCGTCACTTTTTAATTTAGGTTTTTATAAATCTGTACCTAAAAAAAATCCTGGAGTAGGAGGGTCTGTATTTAATGTTGGAGATAAGTCCTTTACTTTTGGATCAGTCGCTTTTGAGTTTTACTACTCAGGTGAACTTGCCGATTTTTATCCTTATGAATCAAAAAGATTTGATTACAAAAAAAATAATAAAGCAAAAAAGTAAGTCGAAAATTAAATCCGTTTTTATATAATCAGCTTTTTTACAACTGTTTTATTTTCGAGGAGTCGAAGATTATTACTCTTTTAATATTTTTTTTAATCTCTGAGATAATTTTTGTTGCAACTACATCTGCTCTTATACTTCTGTATTTTTTTAATCCTCCTAGAAGTAAAGGGTCATAAAACCAATTTAATTTTTGAGATAACTTTTCAAAAGGCCGAGATTCTGATCTATCTCCAATTAAAATAGAGGGTCTATAAATTAAGGTAATATCAAATTTTAACCCAAGAATAAGAGACTCAATCTCCCCTTTTAATGCTGAATAAAATACTTTTGATTTTGGATGAGCACCCATCGAACTAATGAGATGAATTTGATTTACGCCATTCTCTTTCGCTAATTTAGCTGCATCAAGGGTATAACCTAAATCAATTTTTCTATATTCAAATTTATTTGGAGTTTTACTTCTTGTTGTGCCTAGGGCACAAACTAATGCTTCTCCATTAAAGTATTTAGAATAGTCATTAATTGACTCGAAATTAATAATATGCTGCTCTATTTTTGGGTGATCTATAGAAATTGGCTTGCGCACAAATAGTACGATACATTTAATTTCAGAATCAAGTAGCATCTGCTCCAGAAGTTTGGAACCAATTAGTCCACTTGCGCCAATGAGTAGTATTTTCATATTTCTTTTTACAAATTTACTCCTTCTCAAGAGAATTAAATTAATTTTAACAAAAGTCTATCTATGAAATGTTATATTCAGTGTTTTCAATTAAATGAGTTGTACTCGCAAGATCTAGCAGATGCTCAAAATGAAGGAAAACCATCAAGTGATAATATTCAATATCACTGGGAGGATGACTTGTCAATTTCAAGCTTAGTCACTGATGTTAAGGAGGTTTCAAATAGTGAGTACCTTCTTCAAGGTACTTTCTCGGATGGTACTGATTTTTCTTTTTCTGTTCCTCAAATGCGTATGTTTGAAATCACCTCTTCTGATGCCCCAATATGTTGGGTTGGCGCTTCAGAAAGTATGCTCCATTCTGCAGCGCTTTTTAAGGAAGATGATGGATTTAAAATCTCTATCATATTGAAGGACCTAGAACCAATGGCCAATCCATCGCCTGGAGTTTATATTGCTTCTAAAGAATTTCCTAAAGAACTAACACGATAATGTTACAGATTAAAAATATTTCCCTTTCTTACAAGGATTCAATATTAAATGGAGTTTCTTTTGAATTGAAATCTGGTGAAATCATAGGTCTGGTTGGAAAAAGTGGTGTTGGTAAATCTTCATTACTTAAAATAATTGCAGGTTTAGTGGACCAAAATGAAGGCGAAATAATATTTAAAGGAAAAATTCAGCCCCTCGCATCACAACGCTTAGTTCCGGGTCATCCTGGAATTGAAATTGTAAATCAAGATTTTAAATTGGACCCATTTCATACGGTTGCTGAAAATATTAGGGAAGCTATTTTATATCTCCCAAATGATAAAAGAGAAAGGAGAGTTGCTAAAATGCTTCAATTATTAGCATTAAAAGGATTGGCAAATCAAATGGCAAAGACTCTTTCAGGTGGTGAACAACAGCGTGTTGCAATAGCTAGAGCAATTGCAAAAGCCCCAAGTGTTATTTTACTTGATGAACCTTTTGCCCATTTAGATGCTCGTCTTCGCTTGAAGCTTACTAAACATCTTCAAAAAATTAGAGAAAAAGAAGGTGTAGCCATGCTTCTCGTTTCTCATGATGGACAAGATATTTTGGGTCTTTCAGATCAAGTTTGTATTGTGAATAAAGGAAAATTGAGCCGCAAAAAAAATCCAGAAAGTATCTACTATCATTCTAATAAAATGGATTCTTTGTTGTTTGGGCCCATAAATGAAATCATTCTCATGGATAAAAAAATTCTCTTTAGACCAGATGAATATGTTGTAAACAATAATGGAATGCTTAAAATTGAATTTGAAACAGCACTGTTTATGGGAGCTGTTTTTAATAATTTTTTTACAACTGCGATTGGAGAAGAAATAATTCTTTATAGCTTCGAACCGCTTCATAATGTTGTAGCAATTGATATCGTCAAAAAACATGGATAAAGGAAATCGCTGGATAAAAAATTATCATATAATCAAGGAGAGTATTGTTGAGTATATTGAAGAAGGAGCTTTTTTTCACGGTGCTGCCTTGTCTTACTATACTCTTTTTGCACTCGTCCCAATAATTTTTTTAACTATTTCTACTTTCGGTCGCATTGTTGGTACGGAAAGAATGCTCATCATTATTGATGATATTTTTAAAAATAATGTAGGTATTCAAGATACTTCAAGTTTTATGAGTTATCTGCAAGCTATGCATTTGGATCAAAATGGTTTTATGATTGAAATTATTGGTTTTATTATATTAATGTATACCTGTTCCGCTTTTTTGGTTTCATTGAAAAGAAGCATAAATGATTTTTTTGAAATTAAAGCCAAGCGTCGAGAAAAGCAAAATATTATTAAGAATGTGATCGGTTTTCGCTTTGTTTCTATTCTCTTCTTAGCCTTTTTTGCTTTCGTTATTATATTATTTTATTTCCTGCAAATATTTATCTTTTCCTTTATGGAATCGCATATTTTTAATAGTGGTAATGTTCTCGATTGGTTATATTCTTTATTGCATCATATCTTCTCGATAGCAAGTAATATGCTAATTTTTATTATGATTTTTAAATATCTACACGATGGAAAGATCTCATGGAATCTTGCTTTTAGAGGTGCTTTTTTAACGGCAGTAATCTTGTATTCCAGTCAGTTATTGATTAAATTTTATCTGCAGAATTACTTTTTTATGGGTAAGTCAGGTATTGCAAGCTCTCTATTTATTTTACTTGCATGGGTCAATTACTCCGCTCAAATAGTGTTTTTTGGAGCCAAGTATACCTATGTACTGGGCAAACATATTGGCGATCCGATCCAATAGTTTATAAGAAACTAGGTGGTTTGCGAAGTTCAATTTTCGCGTCTTTGAAAATGGATGAGGTATTTCTAATACTTAACAGAAAACTTTTGTTTCCTCCAATTGGCGTGTAGTAAAAGGATAATGCCCAACAATGTAAGTTTCGGTTAAGTGAAAAATTAAGATTACTAATTTTCTTGTTTTCAATATCGATATTGATATTACTTGATAAATTCCATCTCTTTGTAAAGCTTATATCACCATTAATAACCCCTGTTTGAACAATATAAAAGTCATTTGGATCGATGGAGGTCTTATTGGTATTAGCGACAATCGAATACACATGAGAAAGATTAATCTTCCATGGAATATTAAAATAAATAACTTGCTCTGGATGCAGTTTGAAATAATTGTAATCACTATTCCAATCTTCAATTTTTTTCCCACTTTCCTCTTTGATAACTTCCCTACTTTTTTTGGTCGCTACGGTAAAGGTACTCGTAAAATTAGTGTTTAAAAACCTGCCTAGACCTTGTTGCATCGATGCTGCATATTCTTTCTTCGTTTTGCCACTTACAGCATCCCAGCTGTAGGGACTGAAACTAGCATTAGCAACAAAGTTCATCCAAGTCGCTGGACTAATTCTTAAATTCAAGGATAAATTGGATAAACGCATGGTGTCTTTGAAAAAATCATAATTCCCATTGATTGAAAATTGGTCGATTAGTCTAATTTTTTTATAGCCTGTTACTGTGTCTTTGGATGATTTAATCTTTAATTCTAAAGTGTTATTGATACCAAAAGTCATAAATGATGCACGATTGGTATTCCCAACAGAATAAATACTTCGCTCATATGGGGAGTAGCTGATAAGTGTTTGGTTGGCTCCTGCATTAGCGCTTAATAAGGGATTTATTAAAGGCACATAACGGTATCCAATTGAAGGTGTCATTAAATGCCTCAGTATAGGATTATTTTTACCTATGAATTTATAATAACTGTAAACTACTGCCGTCATACTAACATTGAAATTGAATTCGTGGGCCATTCCACTTTTTCTTAATGTATCTGTCTTGCTATCGTTTTTGGTGACATCATAAACTTTTTCAATTTGTTGAAAATTTATCTTATTCCCATAACTTAAACTCGGAGTGATTTTTATAGCATTTTTAAACAAGCCGCCTGTTGTTTGTAAGCTTATGCCTTGGTTGACACCATTCATGAATTGATTACTAATTCCTTGATAGTTGAAGTTCGTTAACAACGAATCCTTAAAGGTTGATTTATTTTGGGTCTCAAGATTATAGGTAAATCCAATCCTTTGAATTGTTTTTTTCCATTCTTTATTCGCTTTTTTGATCAGACCTTTAAATGGAAATATACGCGTTAAATTTGCATTGAATATTGGACTCAATAAAGAAATGTTTTTTGCAATAGAATTTTGACGCAATGAAATTTTCATGCCTGTTGTAAAGGGCTTTCCTGGAAAAAGTCTATTGATGTTGATGTCAGAATTAAAACTGTTATTGAAGTATTGAGTATTGATTGGATCTAAGTTATTTTTAGTCTTATTGTCAGAAATGAAATTAACATTGGAAGAAAAATTCCAATATGGATTTGATTTTACTTCTTTTCTATGGGTCCAAATGATGCTTACCTTATTTTGTGCAGTATTGCTTGGAAAACCAGTCCTAAATTGTTGAAATCCAACAGAAAGTCTTCCGCTGTATCCATAACGCTTTGCATAATCTAGATCATTTTTTAATCCCCAACTACCACGGCTGTATAAATTGATATAAGCACTGGTCTGCAGCTGGTCATTGATAGGGAAATAATAACCTAAATTCTGTACCCCAAATCCATAGGCGGACATAGGAACCAATTCTGGAAATAAAATACCATGGGTCCTTTCTTTTTGCTGTGGAATGAAGGCAAAAGGCAGTCCTAAAGGAGTTGGTATTCCATTTACCCATAAATTCATAGGCCCAGTTACAATTCTTTCTTTTGGTATCATAACTGCCTTGGATAACTGGAAATGGTAATGTGGTTCGGGTAAATCACAAGTTGTTAAGCGACCTTTCTTGAGATGAATTTCATCGTTTGGGTAGCGCTTTGCCTCACCCATATGAAAGTAAAACTCATCTTGCTTGATATTCATTTCTTCGATATACCCCTTTTCGGTTTTGGTGTTATAACGCATTCTTAAACAAGTGATATCATCTTGTCCATCTGAAAATTGAGGGAGTTCAATGCGCTCTCCATCTGGTGAGATTCGGTAACTTGCATGTACTTCATTTTTGTTTAAATCGATAAGAATGTAACCTGCATTTAATTTAATTTCTCCCATTTCAACTTTTGCAGTACCAAACAGATGAACTTTTTTACCTTTAATGTCATTGAATATCGAGTCTTTGGCTGAATATTTAATGATCTCTGAAATGGAGTTGTCGTCAAGGTTTAGCGTGTCTTTAACTAGGTCCTTTTGGGCTGTAACATTCCCTAAAAAACACATTATTAACAATGTCACGAAGATAAATCGGTATAAACCCTTGTTTGTTGTCAATTAAACCAAATTATATTTGTTAGAATGATTTCTTTTACTGCAAAACTACAAAAAACACTACGCTTTCTATGAACGATTGTGCAAGGAATTTATTCCTGACTTTTTTCTTTACTTTTTTTCTGTTTTCAACATTGGTATTATCCCAGAATTCAAAATCAGAGAAACAAGCTATTAAAACCATTGTAATTGATGCTGGCCATGGAGGAAAGGACCCAGGGTGTCACGGTTCTTTTGCTCATGAAAAACATGTTTGTTTAAATATGGCCTTGCGTCTTGGGCAATTAATAAAGGCAAAATATCCAGATGTTAAAGTAATTTATACCAGAGATAAAGATGAATTTGTAGAATTGTATGAACGGGCTAATATTGCCAATCGGGCCAATGCTGATTTATTTATATGTATTCATGCTAATGCAGGAAGTGCAAGCGCATACGGGACAGAAACTTATGTGCTTGGACTTCATCGTACTGAGTCCCAACAAAAAGTCGCCGAAAGAGAAAATTCAATTATTACATTGGAAGATGATAAAGGCGCAAAGTATAAGGATTTTGATATGTCACCCGATGCAATTATTGGTATCCAATTGCAATTAGCCGTTAATCTTAATCAATCTATACGATTTGCCGAATTTTTGCAAAAAGAATTTAAAAAACAAGGTCGTTATGATAGAGGAGTTAAACAGGCAGGGTTTCTAGTGCTCTATAAAACTACTATGCCTTCAGTATTAATTGAAACGGGTTTTTTGCCTAACCCGACAGAAGAAAAATTCATTGGGAGTCCTGAAGGTCAAGAAAAAATGGCGCAATCTATGTTGACAGCATTTATTCAATATAAAAATCAGATGGAGGGTAAAGTTGTTGATTATGTACCCGTAAATATTCCTCCAGAAGAAAAAGAGGTTGTGCCAGATACTAATTCTGTGAAGTCTAATAAAAGTGGTTTGATTTTTTCTGTTCAAATTGAAACTTCAGAAACAAAAATCGCCCTTAATGCACCTAGATTTAAAGGGTTATCTGTCAAAGAATATCAGCAAGATAAATTATTTAAATATTATACAGGGAGCTTTATAAAAGATCTTGATGCCGCTAAAAATTATAAGATTGAATTACAAGAAAAAGGATTTCAGCATGCATTTGTTATAGCTTTCTTTAATGGAGAGCGTATTAGTATAGAAAAAGCTATTAAATTAGCAGAAAAATAGGCAATTGAGATTCACTAAGGAAATAAAGGCAGGTTTAATAGCGATTCTTGCAATCGTTATTCTTGTGTTGGGAGTAAACTTCCTCAAAGGCAATAGCTTTTTTGGAGGTGATGTTGTATACTATAGTTACTTCCCAAATTCAGGTCAATTAATGGTGTCTAGTAATGTAACCCTTAATGGTGTTGTAGTGGGTAAGGTGACAGCAGTTGATTATAGACCCCAAAACAAATTTGATAAAAGAGTAAGGGTTACTTTTAATATTCAAAATGATGATGTTTATTTCCCGAAAGGAACAATTGTTGAGATCGGCTCATTAGATCTCTTTAGTAAAGGATTAATCATTCAAGTTCCTGTAAGCATGACAGGTAAAAATTATAAAGTAGGTGATGCTATTCCAGGCCGTTTGTCCGTAGATATGGTTTCTCAAGTAAAAGCTTATGCAGATCCAATTTCTCAGCGCTTGCAGGCTATGATGAGCTCGATAGATAAAATGGTGGGATCACTATCTACATTTTGGGACGATAAAGCGACTTCAGAAATTGAAGGGAGTTTACGAGAGGTTAAAATCACAATTCATAAGCTAGGCAATTTAGCCAATGAATTAGGCTCTTTTATAGATACTGAGAAAGCTCAGTTTTCAAGGATATTATCAAATGTTGAAAGCATTACTCTAAATTTAAAAAAGAGTAATGAACAAATTTCAAATATACTAGGAAATGCCAAACAGTTTACTGATGATTTGGTGAGTTCTAATTTTAAGTCTGTTATACTTGATGCCCAAACTACCTTGAAAAAAATAAACATGATTCTTGATGAAACCAGTCAAGGTAAAGGAAGTCTTGGAAAGTTAATTCATGATGAAAAATTATATGATGAATTAGTTGAAACTAATAAAGAGTTGCAAGAATTGGTCGATGATGTTCAAAAACATCCCGAACGATATGTGAATATCTCTGTTATTGGCAGAAAGTCAAAAGGTCTTCAATTGACAAGTACTCAAGAGAAGAAATTAGAAAAATTATTGGATACAATTCCTGAATAAGTATGTGGACTATTCTCATTTTTAGTGCAGTTACAATTTTTTCTTTTGGCTTGTTTTCTATCAACATGCTAAAAATTAGAAAAAATATTTTTTTAGGTCGTGCCGTCGATCTTACAGATCGTCCGGCGGAAAGATGGAAAACAATGTTTTTAGTAGCTTTTGGTCAAAAGAAAATGTTTTCTCGACCCATTGTTGCATTACTACATTTAGCACTTTATAGTGCTTTTATAATTACACAAATTGAATTAATAGAGATTATGGTTGATGGCTTTACTGGACATCATAGGGTTTTCTTTGAAAGTTTAGGCGGTCTTTATACTTTCGCAATTAGTTTTATTGAAGTCTTGTCTGTTCTTGCATTTCTAGCTACCATAATTTTCTTGGCAAGAAGAAATTTATTAAAGTTGCCGCGATTAAACATGAAGGAACTAGTTGGATGGCCTAAACAAGATGCCAACTTGATTTTAATAATGGAAATTATTTTGATTATTTGCATTTTCACCATGAATGGGGCCGATGAAGTGCTATATAGTAGAGGAGGATCACATGTCGCTTTTGAAAAAGGGCATTTTGGTTTTGCTGTATCGTCTTGGTTTGGACCTCTTGTTTTTGACGGTATGACCGTTGAGCCACTTAGGGTTTTGGAGCGAATTGGTTGGTGGGGTCACTTGACTATGGTTTTTGTTTTCTTGAATTATTTGCCCTATTCAAAACATCTTCATATTCTATTGGCATTTCCAAATACCTATTATAGTAATTTGAATGCCAAAGGTAAAATTTCCAATATGGAAGCAGTTACCCAAGAAGTCAAATTGATGATGGACCCTAATGCTGATCCTTATGCTGCAAGCGAACCTTCCGATGCTGTTCCTCAAAGATTTGGTGCTAAAGATGTCAATGATTTGACCTGGAAGAATTT